>WTAW01000070.1 GCA_013139435.1 Candidatus Aminicenantota bacterium
GTGGATTTAGTGGTTAGGTTGGGTCGGCGCAAGACGCAAAGGATATCGCAATGAAAGCAGAAACAAAAATTACAGGAACAGGGCATTATGTTCCTCCAAAAGTCATCACCAATTTCGACCTTGAAAAGATAATAGAGACATCCGATGAGTGGATTCGTCAGAGAGCGGGCATCAAAGAACGTCGCTTTGCTGACTCTGGAGTTGGGACCTCTGATCTCGGATATCAAGCCGCTCTTAAAGCTATCGAAGATGCTCAGATCGACAAGGCGGACATAGACTTTATCATCGCCGCCACACTCTCGCCCGATCATTACTTTCCCGGGATCGGTGTGATGATCCAGGAGAGACTGGGACTGGCAACTATCGGCGCTCTGGATGTGAGGAACCAATGCAGTGGTTTCATATACGCGCTTTCTATTGCCGATCAATACATCAGAGCTAAGACCTACAAAAAAATACTTCTCGTCGCGTCGGAGGTCCAATCACACAACCTGGATTTTTCGGACGAAGGAAGAGATCTCGCTGTCCTCTTCGGCGATGGGGCGGGAGCAGTCATCCTGGAGCCTAACTCAACACATGAAGATAACAGAGGGATCCTCTCCACCCACCTCTTCGCAGATGGGCGGCATATCTCTGATCTTTGGATGGAAAAACCAAGCCCCAATGACAAGCCCGTCTTTCCTGAGGATTTTCTAGATCAAAAGGGTTATTTCCCCCGCATGAACGGGAAAACTGTGTTTAAGAATGCTTCCGAAAAGATGCCACAAGCAGTCAGAGAAGCGCTAGAGACTAACCAGCTGACAATCGATGATGTCGACCACCTCATCCCTCATCAGGCGAATGACAGGATCAGTTTGATGGTGGCAAGAAATTTGCGCATTCCCGTCGAAAAGGTTATAAGAAACATTGACCGTTACGGTAACACAACAGCTGCCTCAATCCCTATCGCTCTCGATGAGGCCTTGAAACAAGGTCGAATCAAAAACAACGATATCGTGGTCCTCACCGCATTCGGATCCGGTTTCACTTGGGCATCGGCAGTTATTCGCTGGTGAAGTGTGGAATAATTTAGGCTGGATATTGCCTTTTTTTATATTTTTGTGGTAGGATTTCAAATCTTATCTTGGATGTTATGAATAACTTCCGCAAAAAAAGACTTCGCCACAGGAGGACTAAATGAGGAAAACCACCATTGTACTTTTAATCCTTGTCTTCTGTTTCTGGACAGCGGGAACTCTTTTTTCTCAGCAGAACGAAGAAGACCAAAAATTCCTAAAATTTCTGGACGGCTATTTCGATGCCCTGTGGAAATTCTACCCCACAATGGGAACTCTTCAGGGATACCACAAGTACGACAACAAACTCGAGGACCTGAAAAGCGGTAACATCGAAAAGCGTCACGATGAACTGGATAAATTCAATCAGGAGCTTGTCGCTAAAATCGACAGTACAAAGCTGAGCCCTGAATTTCAGATCGACCACGCTATGATGGTGGATGGTCTAGACAGAGAGCTGATCAAACACGAAAATTTGCTTCCTTGGGACTACAATCCTCTCTTTTATAATTCCATCTTTAACAACTGTGTCCGAAGCCTGCTCACAAAGGAATTTGCCCCGGCAGATGAAAGAGCCAAGAATGCGACAGGAAGACTTAAAAACCTGCCAAAACTCATCAAGCAGGCCAAAGAAAACCTGAAAACCCCGCCTCAGATCTACACAGAGACAGCCATTGCACAGTTTGCTGCCATTCTTGAGTTCTACAAAAACGAGCTGCCCCAACTGATAGGTCAAGCACCGGAAGCCCATAAATCCAAATTGCAGAGCGAGTATGCGAAAGTGATCCCAGTGCTAGAAGGTTATCAATCCTTCCTCCAGTCGGAACTCCTTCCACGGTCCACAGGAAACTTTAGGCTCGCTGAGGCTCACCGCAGACTGATACGAAGCACATTCCAGAACAGCATCCCCCTTCCCGATCTTGTCGCCCGTGCCACAGCAGATTACCACAATATCCGTAGAGAGATGTTTCTCGTCGGCATTCCGTTCTACAGGATCATGTACCCCAATATCAACCTCGAGCAACTCACAACTCAACGGGGAGAAGAAGAAGTCAAGAATATCGTTATCAAGGGAGTGATCGACAAAATAATAGGCGAACACATCTCCAAGGATGAATTCGTCGATAAGATCAAAGCCTCCCAAGAGGAGATCCAAAACTTCCTCCTCGAAAATCAGCTCCTGGACCTCCCAGAAGCAAATTTCACCATCGAGACCATGCCACTCGAATCTTATGGTAAACAATGGACAAGGATCGTTCCTCCTGGAGTCTACGAAACGACCGAGGACTATGTGTGCTATCTTTCTCCCATTCCCGATACGGTAGATGAACAAACAGTGACATCTTTTCTCGAGGAATTCAATAACTTCTTCGTTCCGTTTTTTACCTGCAGAAACATCTATCCAGGTCCTTTTGTTCCTTATTACTTCACGCGCAAAAATCCCTCAACGGTGAGAAAAATGTATCCGAATATGCCATTGCTCAAAGGATGGTCTGTTTTTATTGAAGAGATGTTGCTGTATGCGGGATACGGGAATTTCGACCTCCGGCTGCGCCTCGCCCAGCTGAAGCACCGCTTGAAAACTGTTATCGATTTCAATCTCGACTTCAACATCCACGAAAGCGGAATGACAAAGGAAAAAGCGATCGCCTATATGACAAGAGGCGCATTTCTTACTGAGGCAGAGGCCGAATTGAACTGGCACCGGATCATATTGAATCCGGGAGAATCGACTTTCACATACGTGGGTATTCAAGAGTTTCTAGACCTCGAACTGGAATACAAAAAACTCAAAGGAGATGCCTACACAAAAAAAGAGTTCCTCAACAGGGTTCTCCGCTACGGAGCTCTCCCAATGCGCAACTTGAAACAAAAGCTCTCGCAGTAGCTCGAATTGAGTTTACTCGTTGATTCGCATGCCCACTTAAGCGGGAAAGAGTTCGATAGTGACCGCCATGAAGTCATTCAGAGAGCTTTCCAGGAAGGGATAGGAGCTATCCTCTGCCCTACTGAACTGACAGAGGCGAACGAACTCCAGAACACCCTCGGCATCATTCAAGCGTACCCTAATGTTATCGCTGCAGGTGGTGTTCACCCCCACAATGCCAAAGGTTTCACACCTGATTGTCCTCAAAAGATAGAGGCTCTCGCGGAGGCCAAAAACATCCTGGCTGTCGGCGAAATCGGTGTGGATCTTCACTATAACATCTCGCCCCCCGATCTCCAGGTTAAAGTCTTCCGTATGCAGCTCAACATTGCCCAGGAAATCGGTCTTCCTGTTGTCATCCACAGCCGCAACGCTAGGGATGAAGTGCTTAAAGCTATAAAGGAGGAAGAGTTCACACAAGGAGGTATCCTCCACTGTTTTACTGAGGATTGGGAATTTGCCAAGGAGATGATAGGATATGACTTCCTGATCTCCTTCTCAGGGATCCTCACATTTCCCAAGGCACACTCTTTGCGAGAGGTTGCTAGTCAGACACCATTAGACAAACTCCTCGTTGAAACAGATTCTCCCTATCTGGTTCCGGCACCCCATCGTGGAAAAATTCAAAGGAATGAACCTGTTTATGTTAAAGAAACAGCTAGATTTCTCGCAGAGCTTAAAAATGTATCATTGGAAACGCTAGCAGAAAAAACCACACTCAATTTTGAATCACTCTTTCAGATTGAAATTAAGAAACCGAGATGTTAATATATTTGCCACAACATCGGCCGGAAACGGCTAGAGGTTGCTGAAGATGAGAGACGCAAAAACATTCATCAATGCCCAGTTGGAACAGAATGTCTCTCTCATGGACCTGTACAAAAGCATCCAGCAAGACCTCGAAAAGGTGGAAGACACCCTCGAACTTTTCACCAAATCAAAGAATCCCCTCATCTCCGAAATTAGCGATTACCTGTTTAAAAAAGCCGGCAAAAGGATCCGGCCAGCGCTTTTGATGCTCTGCGCCAGGCTTTTTGGTTATGAGGGCGATGAGCATATCCTCATGTCAGCACTCGTGGAAACCATCCACACAGCCAGTCTTATCCATGATGATATCATCGACCATTCTGATGTAAGGAGAGGACGGCCGACTGTCCATGCTACTTGGGGTTCGAACATCACTGTACTCCTCGGAGATTACCTTTACATCAAGGCTCTCAACCTCGCGGTCCAGAGCAAACATAGTGAGATCATCCGAATCCTCACCGATACATCCGCCCAAATGATAGATGGAGAGCTCTATGAATATTACGTGAGCGGAAATTTTCAACTGGAAGAGAATGACTATCTCGACATCCTCGACAAAAAGACAGCTTCCCTTTTTAGTGCCTCGTGTCTGATCGGGGGAATCCTCTGTGACACATCAGAAAAGGAGCAAGAATCGTTGGCAGAATACGGAAGAAACCTCGGAATGTCCTTCCAGATCGTTGACGATCTCCTGGACTACACCGGGGATACCGAAACGCTCGGAAAACCTGTCCTCACCGATTTGGAGGAGGGCCGGATCACTCTTCCATTGATCCATACGCTGAATCATGATGGCAAAGAAAATCGGGATCGGATCACTCAACTGATCCAACAGAAAGATCTCGGCAAAGAAACAAAGGGCGAAATTCTTGAGATCGTCGAGTCAAACGGAGCTCTGGATTACACTTATGGGAAAGCCGAGAGTTATGCCCTCAAATCAAAAGAGATCCTCGATCAATTCCCCCAATCCATCTACCGGGATTCACTGAATCTGGTCCCAGATTTTGTGCTTAATCGAAACTTATAATCCTTTTTCACATTTTCACGTTTCACGGAAAAAGAGATGCTAGAGATCGAAATCAAAATCAGAATTGATGATTTGGCTGATATCAAAGAAAAGATCCTATCCCAGGGAGCAACACTCGCCAATGAACGACATTCGCATGACGACACTTTTTACGATTGGCCTACCTTAGAACTCCGAAGAAAGCACCATGCCCTGAGAGTCCGCAAAATCAATAAAAAAATCTTCCTCACATTCAAGGGACCGGAACAAAAATCAAGAAAATTCAAGATCAGAGAAGAGTATGAAACAGAGGTCAAGAATGAAAAACATCTTAGGAAAATCCTCAAGTCATTGGGTCTTCAGCCAGTTTTCCAGTATTCGAAATTCAGGACTGTTTTTCGGAAAAAAAGACTGACGATCTGCCTGGATGAAACACCCATCGGCGATTTTCTTGAACTTGAGGGACAACAAAGCGAGATCGTGAAGTTTGCGGATACGCTGAACTTCTCCAAAAAGGATTTTATCAAGCTAGACTACGTCCAACTTATACAAAGAAAAAAAGGGTCGTGAATTAACCTGGATTATTCACAGGAGAGGATCGGTTTTCTTATCTCTCTTTTTTGCTGGATTTCTTCTTTGTGGTCTTCGTCTTTGAGGTTTTAGGTTTTTTATCAGGCGAGGCTTTCTTTTTCGGTGGTTTTTTTGCTTGATCTTTCTCTTTTTCTGGAGCCTTTTCTTTTAAGATCCCTTCCTCAGCGAGCCCCAGTTCCTCGCCGATGAAGGCTTCATCCTCGTTCCCACGGAAATCTTCTGCTTTTGGTTGAACAATTTCGTAATCGATCAACCGCTGTTTCACTTCTTCTTGTGCAACATGGATCAGATTTTTTGATTTAGTTTTGATCTTAGGTTTTGCCCCATCGAGCAACTGCTTTGCCCTCTTTGATGCTAGGATAACAAACCTGAATTTACTGTCGAGGTCGCCATAAGCTTTCAAGTAGATATTTCTCCGAATATAGAATCTTGATGTAACCTGGACTATTCATAAAAAATGTCGATACTTAATTTAAATTATGCGATATCTGTTTATTGCCTTAACTCGTGAATAATCCAGGTTAAACAAGAAAGATACCAGAAAAACGAACTGATTTCAACACTTTTGTGCACTTTTCCACACTTCCACACTACAATATTGTCCGTTTTTCGTGTAAAATTCGCGCTTCGTGAACAGATTTTTTTTAGTGCATTTTGTCATCATTTTTGATCTGGCAACAGAGAAACAATTAGTGGTGAGACAATGACGATTTTTATTTAATTATCAGGGTGAGTGTGTTAAAATGTTTCGCTAAAATGGATAACAAACCTAAGGTCCCAATGCTCTCTGTCCACACAGATCCCGAGAAGACTATTTGGGCCGTTGGAGGGGGCAAAGGCGGGACGGGGAAAAGCTTTATCTCATCAAGTTTAGCCATCCATCTTTCTTCACTCAAAGAAGATGTTGTCCTCATCGATGCTGACCTAGGGGGACCGAACCTGCACACATTTTTAGGGATGAAAGAGTCCGATATTGATCTGGGCCACTTTTTCACGAATAAAGTCGCTAAACTCCAAGATACGATATCACTAACACCCTTTGAAGGATTGAGACTGATCAAAGGAACAGAAAATGTTCTTTTTACATCGAATATCAACTATTACAAAAAGCTCAAACTGATAAGACACATCAAAACTTTTAATGCCAAAAGAGTTATCATCGATATCGGGACAGGAACTTCATACAACTGTATTGATTTTTTTCTCCTATCCAACCCTGGAATTCTTGTAGTGAATCCTGAACCGACTGCGATCGAGAATGCCTACTATTTTTTAAAATCCTGTATCATCAGAATCCTTAAATTCTACATTGACCATTATGGCATTCAAGACTTAGCCAAGAAGGTTTCAGATCAGATCCAGGATACCTCGAAATCAATCTACAGTTTTTTCAGTGAGATCATATCTCACGATAAATTCTATGCTGATCTTCTCTATAGGGCGTTGCAGAGGTTCAATCCATGTCTTATAATTAACAAGGCACGAGATGAGCGCGATGTTCTGCTTGGTGAATCGATCGCAAATGTCGTCCAAAAATATCTTGTGGTGGAGCTAAAATTCATGGGAGCGGTTCCATTCGATGAGAACGTCCACTGGAGTCTGAAAGGGATAACTCCATTCATGATTAATCATCCTGATTCTGAGGCCGCCAAAGCCATCAAATCCATTGCGGAAAAATTGACCGGCCGAAGCGAATCCAACAGGATGGCAGGCGAGGTTAAAGCATCATGAGTCTAAAAAAAATCGAAGAAATGAACCACTATGAGATCTTGAACATTAACAGGAGCGCTTCACAACAGGAAATTCAAAAGGCTTATATCATCGCAAAAGCAGCCTACCAGAAAGATTCACTTGCCCACTACAATCTCGTCTCTGAAAGCGAACGGAAAGAGATGATGACTCAAATCGAAAGGGCTTACCTCGTACTGAGCCATCCAAAAAAGCGGAAAAAGTATGACCTCAGGACATTCCATTACAAAAACGAAAACAAAGAGGCCTCCTTTTACAGGCAATCCACACAAAAATTGGTTATTGAAGACGGCGAGAAGAAAGGCTTCTGGACGAGGCTGAAAAATAAAATATTCTTTTTAAGAAAACCATAAGCATCTCCCCCAATAAACCTGAACTATCCAGGTTAGTACTCTGTCATGATATCATCTTCGGTGCCAAAGGCTCCATCGTGACCCGCTGAAGTGAGCCTAAAATTTTCGTCAGAAAGCCGTTCGTATTTTATCTTATTTCCCCACACATCCCATTGACCGGTGGTGAGAGCCGGCGAGAAGCGAATGTCATCCAGGCTTTGTGGAGCAGTCCCGTAACTCACGATATAGGAAAGGATTTCTTTCTCTAGAGAGGACATGTTCGCCTTCGTCAACTTTTGTTTTGTTGAAGAAAAAGCTGCTATTTGCTCTGGGATGTCTTTTTTTTCTCCAGATTTTAACGTGTAGAGGAAAAAAACCACAATGGCAACAAGAAGAATGATAACCATAAATCCTCTGATTTTCATGATTCCTCCTTTAAGGCCCATTTTTCTGTTCTTGAGCAAGAAGTTTAGCACGCATTCTGTAATAGGGTATGAGAATGAGGATAACGATAAAGATCATAAAAAAATACGTTCTGTTGATCCCTTCTCCAATTTGGTGGGCTAAAAGGATAAGGCTGCTCAGAACGTGAATGAAGATCAAATTAAAAAAAATGAGGCTGAGCAACACATAATCCTTTAGAAGTTTCTTCCGCCCTGTCTCCTTCTCTCTCAAGGACAAAATCTGGGCAATCCCTATGAAAAAGAAAACAAAGAGAGTCTGAACTATCGGATAAACGAAAAAGACCGGTGACTTGTTTGCCAGCATTGGAGGTTGGCCTAAAAAATTGATCCAGAAAGGCATCTGCTCAGGAAGACGCGGATATGAATACAGAGCCAGTATCCAACTGACAACTACAAGAATACAGTTAAAGACGAAAAGAATGAGGAGTGACTTCTTTTGCATCGATTTTATAGGGTTCCAACTAGCTTCTTTTTCCCTCTAAGAATTCCAGGAGGTCGTCTTCATTGATCCACCACTTTCTTCCTATTTTCTGAGCTCTGATCTTGCCAGTTTGGACCAATTTGAGAGCTGTGACCTTGCTGATCTGGAGTTTATCCTGGATATCCAATAGGGAATATTGTTGGATGACTTTGCTTCCTAACCATATTGTTCTCATCCGGTTTCCTAAGCTGAATTATTCATAAAAAATGTCGATACTTATTACAACTGAAGCAATTTCAATAATTTACTTTATTCTTCCAGCAAACTAATCTGACAATTCCGTTTTCATAGCCATTATTATAATCGACATTTTTTATGAATAATTCAGCTTAAATAAATCTAACTTTACTTAAATTTACTATATTATACTATAACTCTCCCCAAAAAAGTCAAGCGACTCTTTGATTTTTTTTATTACCCCCTGGGAAGAAAACTTATTCTCAAAGAAATAAAAATGTTCAATTCTAACCCACGAAAATACGACTAAATGTATGCAACGTGTTTAGCTTTGATTCAGGAGTCAAAAAGAAAGAGTTCTAATGAAAGACCTAAAAGTACTGGTCATCGATCCCGATTTTGATTATCTCCAGCTTATCTCTCAATTCCTTGCGACCGACGGTTTTCACGTGGTTACGGCCACGGATGGCGAAGAAGGTTTGAGAAAAGCGATGATCGAAAGTCCGGACCTCATTCTCATTGAGCCTATGCTCTCAAAGCTCCATGGCTTCACTCTCTGCAACATTGTTTCCAAAGAATTCAAGAAAAAGGTTCCTGTCATCATTCTCACCAACCACTATCAGGATGCCCGTTATAAAAAGGAAGCTATCCAGGTCTATGGTGCAGCGGCTTACCTGACGCGACCCATAATGAAAAAGGAGCTACGAACCACGATTTTTGATGTCCTGGGGAAAAAATCCATGGAAGGGGTGGATGAAAAACCAATTCCTCAGGTACCGGATGTTAAAGAAACTCCAAAAGAGGAACCAACAGAAAACATCCCAGCAGAGGTCGTATCTGAAAAAGCATCTGAGGTTGTTGCGGAAGAGCCACAAGAGGTTGTGGAGGAAGAAACAGTCGAGGTCACAACTAACTCTGTTGAGACGCCCACAAAGTCTTCTGGAAATAACGGCAACGGGTCCAACGGAAAAAGCAAAGTGGACAAGATGCTCAACGACATCGAGTCTGAATTCGGCCTGCTCACAGATAAGAAGCTGGCAAACAGGAACCAGGATCTCCAAATCTGATCAGCTGTAGAGTGTATCTAAATCGGGTCTGACAGCAACACGCATTCAAATCTCCTTGATTTGAAACATGAGAGGTCTTTTCTCTAATGGAGAGCTTCTACAGCGTCGATGCCAAGAGTGTTTTCCTCATTGTGGGATCTAAAAGATTTAACATTAAGCGCTGGATTATTGTGAGGCTTAAATATGATTCTGATCTTTTTTATATCTGACATTTCACCGAGGTCGAATTCCTCAGGACTGTTCATGCCCCTCCCTTTGCCTATTCCCTCCCAGTCGCCACGGCCATTCATCACAAGAATGCCATACCAATAACCCTCTCTTGGGTCGACACCTACGACCATCAATGGGACTCCACCCTCCTCGTTTCCTCCGGGTGCCATCTCCTGACCGCCTTCCAGGCGAGCAAAAATTGCGATATCAGCTCCCGGTCCGTTTTTAGCACTGAATTCAAGATCTAGAACTCCATTTTCAGAAATTATGGCAAATTGGTCATCGGGTTTCTCTAAGGCAAACTCAGGATTTGCTACAGGGCCTGTAAAGAAAAGGACTTTTGTAGCGTTCTTGCGATATCCATACACATCGCGGTTTTGATCTTCTGTTGCTAAATTTCGTTGAGAGGTTGTCTGAGTAAAAGGGCGGGACGCCGTTCGTTGTCTTGTTTGAGTTCTCCCCCGGGGAGATGAAACTGGGGATTGAACAGCCATCACCGGTAATTTGTTTGGCATCTTCAAATCAACGTTTGTCACGACAACGCTTGTTTTCCCTTTAGCTTTGAGAGCGGCCCTTCTTTCTTTTTCTTTTTTTGCGATCTCGACAAGGCTCTGGGAAAAGAGTAGCGCGGCACATATGAACAGGACAAAAATAACGAGCGATATCCTTTTAATATTCTCCCCCGTCATAACAATCACTAGTATAAGTCAATAGCCTTAAAAGTCAACTTATGAACAGAAGCAAAGCATGCTCTATTGAAGAATGGCAATTCTTTGATGTATCATTAGGATGTTATCTGTGACACAAATGTCATGAGGGGTTCAAATGAGCCATCGAGAGCTCGTGTTTGGGAGGTTGGAGCTCATTTTCGGCTAATTTTTAGTTAAAATGGGATGAATTTCGGGCATAATGTCCCGCTTTTAGAAAAACAGTGTCTGCCCCGAGAAATAAGTTGACATAATCTTTGTTGTGCGCCACAAATGGACGGTTCTCTCTATTTGTCTAATGATTAGACACCTGGTGAAGTTTGGGGCTTTGTGGTGCACGGCTCAGGCGACCCAAATCTGAATAGGCTGCTCAAACGGCCAAGATCTGTATAGACCTTACTCTGCCCTCTAAAATTGTATCAGGCAGGATAAAAATTAA
>WTAW01000050.1 GCA_013139435.1 Candidatus Aminicenantota bacterium
CCCAGCGAGGAAACTTCGCTCGGTTCCGGGCTTCCCTCACATCTCCCCATGGGAGATGTACCATGCCCGTCCAGCCCTTCTCACGGTTTTGGAGATGCTTCATCAAGCTCACAGTCGATTGACAAAAAGAAAGAGCCTTTTTATAATCAACTTCAATGAAGAGTCCTAAAGTCGCTCTCGTCCATGATTGGCTAACGGGTCGAAGAGGTGGAGAGAAAGTCCTGGAAGTCTTTGCAGAAATCTATCCTGATGCACCCATCTACACGCTCTTTCATTTTCGCGGGAGCCAGATCCCGGATATCGAACAAAAGAGAATCGTTTCCAGTTTTATCCAGAGGTTTCCTTTTCTCAACAAAAAATACAGGTTTTACCTCCCATTGTTTCCCTTGGCTGTCGAGCTCTTTGACCTTCAAGAGTATGACTTTATCATTTCGAGCTCTCACTGTGTGGCCAAAGGGGCCATTCCCAGGCCAGATGCCCTCCATGTCTGTTATGTCCATTCTCCCATGAGGTATGCCTGGAATCAGTACTCATCCTATTTTTCCCCAGAGATGCTGGGATTTTTTTCGAGAAGGATCATCCCGCCCATCATCCACCGTCTGCGCATCTGGGATGAATCCTCCTCTCACAGAGTGGATCACTTTATTGCCAACGCCAAAGCTGTGTCTGACAGGATTTACAGGTATTACAAACGCCCTGCTGATGTCATCCATCCACCGGTGGATACAGGGTTTTTTGAGCCTGGGGAGGTTGAAGAGGACTATTTCCTGATCGTTTCCGCATTGGTTCCATACAAGAGGATAGACCTAGCTATCGAAGCATTCAATCAAACAGGACAGCATCTGAAGATAATCGGTCAGGGGCCGGATTACCCAAAACTCAAAAGACGTGCGAAGCAAAATATTGAATTTTTAGGGTCGGTTTCTCCCGAATTCCTTCTCCAGGCTTACCAAAAATCCCGGGCGCTCGTAATCCCGGGTGAAGAGGATTTTGGAATCAACTCTCTCGAATCCCAGGCTTGCGGTGTCCCTGTCATCGCCTGTGGAGGTGGAGGCGCAAAAGAATCCGTACTCCTCGGTGAGACAGGACTTCTGTACAAGGAACTGAGCAGCGAAAGCCTCGGCGCTGCGCTTGACAAATTTAAAGACATGACTTTTAATAAAACAACAATACGGGCAAATGCCATAAAATTCTCTCGCGACTCGTTTAAGAAGAAGATCTCTTCCTACTTCCTACAGAAATGGGCAGAGCATGAGAGCCAGTTATGATTAAGAGGCAAAGAAGCGGTCTGATCGGACTGTTTGTGCTGTGCGATATTTTCGGGATAACGCTCGCCTTTTTCTATTCCTATTTCTTCCGGTTCTATCTCTACATCATTCCTGTCGATCCCGCCAAGGGAATTCCCCTTATCAAGCAATACGTATATGTTTTTCCTCTGTTTTTGATCGCACACATCGTGATCTTTTACCTCCAGGGGTTTTATAAAACGAGACTCAAAAGAACACAGATCGATGATTTTTTCCTTATTATGTTGAATGCGCTCCTTGCTATCCTGATCGTCTTGGCCGTACTGAATTATCTGTACACCTACAGTCAAGGTGCTGCCCCCTTGTTCCGCATGGCTTTCAAGATCTCTCACGGCTTTTTAGGGGTCTACCTGATCGCTGTTGTCATCGTCATCTCTGTCTTCAGACATCAGATATACTTCATGATGAAGAGACGCTATGCGAAGGGGTATAACCTGAAGAATGTTCTCATCGTCGGGGCTGGTGAAATGGGCAAAGCGGTTGCGCAGAAGCTCGTCCGTTACAAAGACCTGGGTTTTATTGTCACAGGGTTTTTGGATGACCAAAGGAAAGAGGGTGAAGAGCTTAATGTGAATGGAGGGATCAAAGTCCTTGGGCCCGTTTCCGCGCTTGAAGACATTCTGGCGAAGAACAATATCAGTGAAGTTTATGTGGCTCTGGAATTGAGGAACTATCAAGAGATTCTGGAAACGCTCAAAACAGTGAATAAATATGCTGTGAACGTGAGGATCATTCCAGATCTTTTCCATTATCTGACCCTGAAATCGAGGATCGAAGACTTGGATGGATTCTCCGTGATATCCATTGACGAGCCGCCCATGCGAGGATTCGGGCTGTTTGTCAAACGTCTGATGGATCGTGTCGCCTCAGCCTTGGTGCTCATTTTTCTCTCGCCACTCCTCCTGGTTGTGGCCCTGATGATTAAATTGAGCTCCAAAGGACCGGTCTTCTATCACCAGGAGAGGATCGGATTGGATGGACGAAAATTCAACATTCATAAATTTAGAACAATGATCTCCGAGGCTGAAGAAGGCACCGGACCTGTGATGTGCAAGCCTGATGATGAGAGGATCACAGGAGTCGGCCGGTTTCTCAGGAAGTACAGTGTTGATGAGTTTCCGCAGTTGATCAATGTCCTGAAGGGAGAGATGAGCCTTGTAGGGCCTCGCCCGGAAAGGCCTGTATTCGTGGATGACTTTAAGGATAAAATCCCCAAATACATGCTTCGCCACAAGGTGAAATCCGGTATTACAGGGTGGGCGCAGGTTCACGGACTCAGACAGGACACGCCCATTGATAAAAGACTCGACTTTGATTTTTACTACATCCAGAACTGGTCTTTAACTCTTGACGTGAAGATCCTTTGGAGGACGTTGGTTAAGGGCTTTGTTGATAAAAATGCATAGCCCCGTCCGTGCCGTAAACTTTTCCAAATCCGTGATTATAATATTCTGAATGATCAGTTGAGCGTCTTTTTATGTAGGGTCCGATCACGGACGGACCGTTTGGGAAACGGTCCCTACATTTTAGCTGACGCATTTAGGCTCAAAGATAAATCAAAATCTTATTTATTTTTTTTGGCTTGATAGATACGATTGCCAATGAGGGTGTACTGGATCCCTGAAACAATGGTGAGTCCAAGAGTCAAGATATAGAGCCACAGCAAGTTAGGTTGAGCCGAATTGTTCACGTTGAAGAGAAGAACGAGGATCAGGACACTCATTTGGCAGACTGTGCTCATTTTTCCCACAAATGTGGGGGTGAATGTTGCATGCCTAGTGAGTTTGTACACCACCCAAGAGCCCGTCACAATGTAGAGATCTCTTCCGATGACAATAATTGTGAGCCAAATGGGGATCACATTGGGCGAGCTAATGGAAGGGATGCTGAGAGCGATCATCGCTGCTGTCATGAGTAATTTATCTCCAGCAGGATCGAGGAGTGCACCGATTTTTGACTTTTGTTTCAGGAGCCGTGCTGCGATACCATCCAGCAAGTCGGTCGATGCTGCAATAAAAAAAACGATCAAAGCTCTAAGTGAATCGTGCTGAATCATGTAATAGAGGAAAAGAGGAATAAGGCCGATTCTCAGAACACTGAACAAGTTGGGAATCGTGAAGATCCGCTCGCTCATTTTATCAATGCCAGAACAAGGTCCAAGAGCCGTGTGGCCTCTCGCCCGGAGACGGCTTGGTCTGGATTAAACTCTCTGTCTTGGGCAAGTGTCATGATGTCATAGGAAACCAAAAGGATTATGGAACGGTAATAGTAGTTGCTGGGAGAAACATCGGAGATCTGTATCCTATTTGGAGGAATCTGTTGGATAAAATTGTATCCTTTCCTTTTTAAATGTTCGATAAGACGGAAGAGAATCTCGGACATTTCTGCACGAGTTATAATTTTTTTGGGCTGAAAGGTATGATTGGGGTAAACATCCAAGATCCCTAGCGAGGTTGTATGGAGAATGAATCTTGAGGCCCAAGATGTGGAGATGTCGATGATGATGGGTGGTTTTCGCGATTGTTCATCGAGAATGTTTTTAAACTTGACACTCAAGAGTGCGGCCACATCCTCTTTGGTCACAGATTCAGTGGATTGTATGGCATTGTATTGACTGGGAAGCTCAAAAATTCCCAGCCTGTTCTTGATCGTTTCCAACCGGTCTCTGACCTCTTGGTCCCCTGGAGCTTGTTCCAAGAGGTCTTCATAGACGCCAAGGCTATTCTTGAGCTCACCGGCCTGGAAGAGCGTATCCGCATATGTCTTGCGGATATCTGTGTCCTGGGGTTCCTCGGCGTTCGCTGCTTTTAAATGGAGGAGTGCATTTTGGAAATTGCTTTCATCCCGGTAAATTTTGCCAAGGGCGAGATGAGCCTCTGTAGAATCAGGCGAATAGTAGAGAGCCCTGAGGAAAGATCCTTTACTGTTCTCCGTATCTCCGGCCGATAGAAATGTTTTGGCCTCTGTCAATGCTTCTCCTGTCTTCCTTTCCTTGATTTCTTCGTATCGAGGTTTTGCCCATGGATTGTCTGAATCGATTTTCAGAATTTCTCTGTATTCAGAAAAAACACTATCCACATTATTGGAATCTTGATAGACTTGCGCAAGGCCATAATGAGCCAGGTCCACATCCGGAAAATAGGACAGAGAGGCCTTGAAATACTGTTCAGCTGTTTGGGGGTTGCCCAAAAGATAGGCGACGTAACCCATTCCCACATAATAGAAAGGACTCTCACTTCCGAGCTTTTCGATGATTTTCTGGGCATTCTTAGTATTCCCCACTTTTATGCTTTTCCATGCATCCTCTACTTGAATCCTCTCATCCAGAGAGAGGTCCGTCACGATGGATTGGGGCAATTCTCCCGTGTACAGGTTGGGGGGTGGTGGCTGATAAGTGGCGCAGGACCAAACCAGCAGAGATATGAGGATTATTAGAGCGGCAAGAGTTCTTTTCACCAATTGACTTCTCCTCTCTTTATGTAAGATACATAGTCGACCATTTTCTTTGGGTCTGCCATGATTTCGAGATCATAAAAATCTTTGTTGTCTATTCTTTTTAGCACAACTGACCATTTTGGGAAAGAATTAATTATATCCTTTTCTGATTTGGGGATACGTACGGAGAAATGCCGCATATGTTTGAACAGGATATCGTGAAAAACCTTCTTGAGAGCCTGGATGCCCGTTCCCGTTTTTGCTGAGATATAAACCTGATGGCTCCTCGTATCTGTGTTTCTCTGAATGATCTGCGTTTCGTCAGGCAAAAGGTCGATCTTGTTGTAGGCTTTGACTATGGGGATATCAGAGATACCTAATTCAGCAAGCACGTTATTGACGGACCTGACTTGACTGTCGCAATGATCAGAAGTGATATCGATAACATGACACAGACAGTCCGCTTCTTTGATTTCTTCTAGAGTGGCTTTGAAGGCGGTGATCAGCTCCACAGGAAGCTTTCTGATAAAACCCACTGTATCGCTCAAAAAGAAAAAGAGGCCATCGGATAGAGTAACCCGACGGATCACTGGATCGAGCGTCGCAAAAAGCTGGGGAGAGCTCAGCATCTTTTCACTCGAAAGGATGTTGAATAGTGTTGATTTGCCTGTGTTAGTATACCCTATCAGTGAAACTACTGGTGTAATACCCCTTTTCCGGCTTCGGCGTTGTTCTGCACGTCTTTTCTGGATCTTGGAGATATCTTTTTTGATCTTGCTTATTTTGTTTTGAATCCTTCTTCGGTCTTCTTCGAGTTTTTTCTCGCCAGGACCACGGGTGCCGATGCCCCCGCCCAAGCGGGACAGAGCCTGTCCCTTTCCCAACAAGCGGGGAAGAAGATAATTGAACTGGGCGAGTTCCACTTGGAGCTTACCTTCTTTGCTTTGGGCCCTCTGGGCAAAAATGTCCAGGATCAATTGGGAGCGATCGATCACCTTCCCCTGAATCTCGTCTTCCAGACTCCTTTGCTGGATAGGAGACAGATTGTGCTCAAAGACAACGAGGTCCGCTTGGAGCTCATCTTTCTGCTGGATGATCTCGGCCACTTTTCCTTCGCCCACGAGGAACTTGGGATTCTTTTTACTTCGGTATTGGACGATCTTTTTAACAACTTCGGCACCGGCAGCTTTCACCAGACCCTCTAATTCTTCCATGGATTCTTCGGTCTCGAATTTTTCTTTTTTTGTAGTTGCGAGATGGACGAGGATGGCTTTTTCCATTATTTTGCCAGAAAGCCCTTTATGGTATCGGCCAAAGAAGAAAAATCATGAGGAGAGAACCAATGGATACCTCCCATTTTTCTAAACCATGTCATCTGTCTCTTGGCATAATGTCGAGTGTCTCTTTTCGTTAGCTCTATGGTTTCCTCTAAAGAAAGCTCCTTTTTCAGATAACTCAGCACGTGCTTGTAACCGAGCGCGCGGAAGGGCGGAGAGGTCTCGTCCACTCCCGATTTGAGAAGTGCCTCGACTTCTTCAACGATACCCTGTGCAAACATTTGATCGACTCTTGTCTCGATTCTTTTATAAAGTTCTTCCCTCTCCAATTTTAACCCAATTCGAAGGACATGAAAACCCTTGATGTAGGAACGGGTGTTCGAAAAGTGATCGCTGATGGTTTTTTTTGTTGAGTGATACACTTCGAGGGCACGAATGATCCTGATTCCGTCGTTTTTTCCGATTTTTTGGGCATACACCGGATCGATACGATTGAGCCTTTTCTGCAAATGTTCCAGCCCCTGAGTCTCGGCTTCCTCTTCA
>WTAW01000099.1 GCA_013139435.1 Candidatus Aminicenantota bacterium
TCCAGCTCAATGTCGTCAGTGTTGACACTCTGAAAGAGGCACAGAGAAATCCTGCGAAATACCGCGACCTGATCGTCCGTGTGGCCGGATACAGCGACTATTATGTCGACCTGAGCTCTGAACTTCAAGACGAGATTATCAGGCGCACAGAGCACCAATCCTTTTAGCCTGAATTATTCATAAAAGCTGCCGACAACTCTATCAAAAAAAACACTCATTATTATATTGTCGGCATCTTTTACCCTACGGGCGAACCGATCTCACAGCATCGGCTTCGTTGTAGCTCATTTGCAGTAGTTCACTACCGACCCGACCTAACCAACCAAACTTCATGAGCCACTGCCTCCACCTTAATGTAAGGGTGGGGTGGGTTGGCCTCGGTCCGTGAATAATTCAGATAAATGATATTTTCTTGATTTTAGGTGAAAGAGTTGATATATCAAGTAAGATGTGACTTGGAAAGGAGAATGAAGATGTTTAAAGCGAGTGTTTACACGCAGAGGAGAAAGCGGCTCAAAGAGCAGATCGGTTCGGGCCTTGCGCTCTTTTTAGGCAATGAAGAAAGCCCAATGAACTATCCGGCAAATCCCTACCATTTCCGGCAGGATAGCTCATTCCTCTATTTTTTTGGCCTGGATTATCCTGGCCTTGCCGGTGTTGTAGACGTTGAGGAGGACAGGGATATTATTTTTGGGGATGATGTGACGATCGAGGACATTATTTGGATGGGAGATCAACCTTTGCTCAAGGATAGAGCTTTGAAGGCAGGCGTTGAAGAAACAGTCCCGTCGAACACACTTGAGGACACGCTCAGAAAAGCCATTCAAAAAGGCCGAAAGGTTCATTTTCTTCCACCGTACAGGCAAGAGACAGTGATAAAATTGAGTCACTTGTTGGGGATTCACAACAATCTTGTGAAGGATTATGTGTCGCAAGCACTCATCAAGGAAGTCGTCGCCCAGAGGTCAATAAAGATACAGGAAGAAATCGAGGAAATGGAGAGGGCGCTCGATGTCAGCTATGAGATGTATACAACTGCCATGAAGATGGCCAGATCTGGAGTTTATGAAAGGGAAATTGTCGGACGAATGGAAGGGATTGCTCTGTCGGCTGGATGTCATATGGCCTTCCCGACCATTTTGACAGTAAACGGCCAGACCCTCCACAATCACTATCACGGAAACATGCTGGAAAAGGGGCGTCTTGTTGTGTGCGATTCAGGGGCAGAGTCACCGATGCATTACGCATCTGATATCACTCGCACGATTCCTGTAGATGGTGAATTCACTGAGAGACAAAAAGAGATTTATGAGATCGTCCTCGAGACGCAGATGACTGCCATTCAGTCTATAAAACCGAACGTGAATTACAGGGATATTCATATTCAGGCAGCTAAAACGATCGCCTCTGGCTTAAAAGGTCTAGGTCTGATAAAAGGCGATGTGGACGAGGCAGTCAAGAATGGTGTGCATGCGATGTTTTTCCCTCATGGTCTAGGGCATCAGATCGGTCTGGACGTGCATGACATGGAAGATTTGGGCGAGAACTTCGTCGGGTATGACGAAAAATATGAGAGAAGCGAGCAGTTCGGACTTGCGTATTTGAGGTTTGCAAAAGAGCTTCAAGCCGGCTTTGTAGTGACTGTTGAGCCAGGCATTTACTTCATTCCTGCGCTCATCGATAAATGGAGAGCGGAAAACAAATTTCCTGAGTTCATCGACTATGATAAAGCTGAAGGATACAAGGATTTTGGGGGGATCAGGATCGAGGATGATGTCCTGGTGACCAAGGATGGTTCTCGAGTCTTGGGCAAACCCATTCCAAAAACGATTCAAGAACTGGCGGATATCGCAGAAAGCTAAATAACTCTGATTATTGGCCTTTTGGGCCTACGGTGATGCTTATGCCCTTTTCAGGATTGAGCACTTCTTTGATGTAGGCGTTGAACTCTTCGAGGGAAGTCGCGTCGATCTCCGAAAAATACCTGTTGATGAAATCATATCCAATACCTAACGCCTCAAAATAAGCGATTGTGATAGACCGAACATTCTTGGTTTCATTGTTCCGAAGAAAATTCGCTTTGGAATTCGTCTTGGTGACTTGGAGCTCCTTTTCGGAGACACCTTCCTCATAAAGCTCTAGGAGGACTTTATTGAGGGCATTCATGGCCAAATATTTTTTTGAGTTTTCTGTCTCCAAGTAAGCCTCGATAAATCCCCCTTCTTTCAGCTGGTTCGCCCTCGAATTGACCAAATACGCGAGTTTTTCTTTTTGTCTCAGAGGCCAGAGCCTTGAGTTAAATCCCTTTCCGAGAAGGTTTTCCAGCATGTAGGCAAAGATCAGGTTTCGGGCATTGATTCTGGGTAATGGAAATGCATAGCTGGCAAGGGTTTGCTCTGTCTCTCTCTCTAAGGAGTGGGACTTTTCCGCTGGGGCATTAATGGTCAAAGGTTCAGGTTCACTCAGAGTGCCTGCGGGGAACTTTTTAAAGTATTTTTCCACAAGTTTGGATATTTCCTCTTCTTCCAGGTTCGAGGTGCAGACGACGACCATGTTTCTGGCGACAAAATGGCTTTTGTAGAAATTCTCGATATCTCTCTTTTTTATGGCCTTCACCGATTCTTCTGTCCCGAACATCGAACTACCGTAAGGAGTGTCTTTAAAAAAGATTTCAAAACACGCATCATGCGCCACCTGAATGGAATCGTCTTTGGCAGATTCTCTCCGACGATTCATCTGCTTTTTGATGCCATCGATCTTTAACCCTGAAAAGAGTGGGTCCCGCATGATCTTGGTCATGGTATCTAAGCTATCATCCAGGTTTTCCGATAGACATGAGATGTTGATAAAGGAATAATCGCTTTTGGAATCCATGGTCAATCGGGTGGCTTGATCCATTAGATCTTGAACTTTTCTCTGGTCTGGGATGGCGATCGCCAAACGAGTGGTCAAATAGGCAAGGCCCTCTTTTCCCTTAGGCTCGTTGCGTTTCCCCGCCCTGATCAGCACCTGTACGACTGTGACAGCGGATGAGACATCTTTTTGGTATATGTAAGTGAGCCCGTTTTCCAGGCTAAGCTGTTTGGGAGGGATCTTCCAGGCAGACATGGGGGAGTCCCTATCTTCTTGTGTGGCGATCAGTGTTAAGACGGAAATCAAGAGGAGGGGGATCAGGATTTTTCTTGAGGACATTATTTTTCATCCTCCCTGGGCATTATAGTCACCATGACATAATCACTCTTTGCTAAGTAATTTCCAGCAGCTTTTCTTATATCCGATGAATCGACATTCTCGATATTTTCGAGAAAGTTGCCCTCTATCGAATCCCCAGACATGTGCATGTGTCTCGCGTGAGAATTTGCTACAGCAAGGCCGTTTTCCTGGGCTCTATGGATCTTGAACCTGATCCTGTTCTTGGCACTCTCCAGATAATCGGTCGCACGGAATCTGGAATCACTCATATAGTCTTTCTTCGAGTATTGAAGGTCTCTTGTCCTCTTTAAATAACGAATGATCCTGTTTTTCGCTGTTTTGATGTATTTAGGTTCCATAACAAAATAGATGAGAATCGCTCCTCCATATTTGTGCGCTAAGTACGACATGTTGATAGAATTGACATAGACCCTTCTCTCCAGGAGGGGGTGGTTCAGCATCGGGTTGATGCCGCGCCCCAGGATTTCTGCCAGCACATCGACGGAAAATTGATCCGGGTCGTTGTAGTCGGGTGCGTTGTATCCAAAGACGAGGTACGCCATGTTGACGTCCATTTTTTCTTCGATCACGCGCTTATCTTTGAGGGGAATCGCAGTCTTATAGTTCGGTGGATTAAATGGTTCGCCTTGAATATCGACAAATATTTTCTTAACCTTTTCCTCCATCTCAGCGATCTCGAAATCACCAACGATAGCCAATGCACAGTTGGAAGGCACAAAATGTTTTGTGTAGAATCCTTCGATCTTTTCCACAGTCACCGATTCTATGACTTCCCGCCTGCCATATATCGGTCTTTGATAGGGATGATCGGGAAAGAGGTTCTGGTAGGCCAGCGATGTGGCGTACTTCATGGGATCGTCATGTACTTGATTGAGTTCTTCAAGGATCACTTCCTTTTCTTCGTCCAGTTCTTCTTGAGTGAGCTTGAGATCAAAAAGGATCTCTCTGTGATTGGACAGAGCAAAATCGGCATACTCCGACGGCAGGGAGATCTCGAACACAGAAAGGTCATACTCTGTGTGTGCGTTCACATAGGCGCCGTGTTCTCTGATCTCTTGGCCGATCTCCTCTCCTGTACGGAACTCTGTCCCCCTGAACAGGATATAATGTTCCAAGATATGCACAAGACCGCTTGTATCGTCGGATTCGTCTTTGGAACCGATATTGAAGGCAAATGCACAGTTGATCAAAGGAATCGAGTGTCTTTCATAGAGAAAGACCCTCATGCCGTTATCGAGTTCGAAAGACTTTGTTTGTCTCTCTTCTTGGCTAAAGGCCTGGGGAGAGATGAGACAGGCAATGAAGAGAAGGATCGACACATATCGGAAGATCACTATCGCTGAAGTGATTATCTTTTTTCGGTTTCTCATGCAGCTTCTTGTATATATAGATTTTCAAATTTCGAGATTCCCAGCTCATCACCAAGTACGAGTAGGGTATCTCCGGTTCCGATCTTGATATCCGGAGAGGGATTAAAAACAATGTCCTCACCAGGCTTTTTAGCTGCTACGACGATCACATTAGCTTGTTTTCGAACATCACTTTCTATGAGAGTATGGTTTACGATTCTGGAGTTCTTTTTCACGACGAATTCTTCCATGGAAAGAGAGAGTTCCTGACGTCTTATAATAAGGTCCAAAAATTCCACGAGAGTTGGTCTGATCAATCCCTGAGCGAGCTTCAATCCGCTGAGCTTATACGGACTGACTACTTTGTTCGCGCCGATCTGGAGGATTTTCTTTTCAGCCTCTTCCTCCAGCACCTTGGAGAGAATAAATGTCGAGGGATGCAGCAACCGGACTGTAAGAACGAGATAGAGATTGTCAGCATCAGAGGGGAGTAATGCAGCCACAGCTTTGGCTCTTTTAACACCGGCCTCGAGCAGAACCTCTTCGTTGCTGGCATCACCAATAATGGCTACACAATCACAGGTTTCTTTGAGTTCTTGTATCGTCTCTTCATTGTTGTCGATGACAACATAAGGAATTTTTTCTTCCTCCAGCCTCTTACAGACGATATGACCCATTCGGCCGCATCCACAGATTATGTAATGATCTTTCATTTTTTTTAGCCTGTTTTCCATACGTCTTCTCCGCCAGAATTTGTTGATTCCTCCCTCGGAGATGATTTCTCCGACTTTTGTGAAGGCAAAGAGTGCAGTCCCGACTCCGCCACAAATTATCAGAATGGTGAAGAATTTGCCGAGCGGAGATAGGGGTTTTACTTCGCGAAACCCTACAGTAAAAATGGTTATGATTGTCATGTATAGAGAGTCTAGAACCGTCATGTCCTCGATCAAGACGTAACCCACACTCCCAATAAAAATGATGAGAATGAGTAAAACAGCGGGCTTCCACATACTTAGTCCATCTTACAATATCCCCTTTACACTGACAAGAGACTCTGATTTTTCCCTACCGAGGGAAAATTAACTCGGTGTGCGGCGAAGATTGAATTTTCAGGTAAGGTGTTATATCATCCCAAAGTATAAAAAAGAGAGGAAAATGTATCATGGCCAAGCCGCGCAAAGAGAAAATTTTAGTTGTCGATGATGAAGAGAACATCCGGAAATCTCTCAGGATGATCTTGGAGTATGAGGGATATACTTTATTGGAGGCTCCGGACGGAGAAGACGCTCTCGATATCGTCGAAGAAACGATCGGTCTTGATCTGATCTTCCTGGATATCAAGCTTCCGGGTATGGATGGCTTAGAAGTACTGGCTGAGATCAAGAAAAAACCGTATTCTCCAGAGGTCATCATGATATCCGGTCATGGAACAATCCAGACAGCGGTGGAGGCAACCAAATTGGGAGCCTATGACTTTATTGAAAAGCCTCTGCATAGAGAGCGAGTCCTGCTCAGCATTCGGAATGCCTTGAGCCAGAATAAACTGATTCGTGAATGCCAGGATCTGCGCAAAAAAGCGGAGAAGAGACAGGAATTCATCGGTGAACATGCTCTGGTTAAGCAGCTATGGAAAGAGATCTTGAAAACAGCGCCGACAAACGTCACAGTTTTAGTTTTCGGCGAAAGCGGGACGGGAAAGGAGTTGATCGCCCGGGCGATTCACAGCCACAGCCTCCGCGGAAAAGAACCGTTCGTGCAGGTGAACTGTGCAGCCATTCCCGAGGAGTTGATCGAGAGTGAGCTTTTCGGCCACATGAAGGGCGCATTTACCGGCGCCACGGAGAAGAAGCTGGGGAAATTTGATATCGCGGATGGAGGCACAATCTTTCTGGATGAGATAGGGGATATGAGTTTACGGACACAGGCAAAAGTCTTGCGCGTGCTTGAGGAGGGAGAAGTCCAAAAAGTGGGCTCGAGCAATATCAACAAAGTGGATGTGAGAGTTATCGCCGCAACGAATAAAGACTTGAAAAAAGAGATCGAAGAGGGGAATTTCCGTGAGGACCTCTATTTTCGTCTCAATGTGGTCCCTCTGTACTCTCCGGCTTTGCGTGAGAGGAAGGAGGATATCCCTCAATTGATAAACTACTTTTGTATGGTATTTATTGATGAGAACAATTTTAAAGTGAAAAAGTTTTCAGAATCTGCCATCGAAGCCATGACAAAATTCCCCTGGAAGGGGAACGTGCGCGAGCTGAAGAATGTGGTGGAGCGATTGATAATCATGACAGAGGACGATATAATAGATAGGAAGGATTTGCCCGAACAGATCAGAGGCGAGGTTGATGTTTTTCTACCCGATATCCGTAAGGCAAAGAGTTTAAAGGAATTCAGAGACATCGCAGAAAAAGAGTTTATTCTTTCTAAACTCGAAACGAACAACTGGAATATTTCACAGACGGCCAGGGAGATCGAAACACCGCGGAGTAACCTTTATAAAAAGCTCGAACAATATGGAATAAAAATAAAGGCTGGAGTAGGCGAGGTGGTTGCTCCTTCTTCCCATCAGAGGGGAGGGGGGGAGGAAAGTCCGAACTCCAAAGGGCAGGATGGTCGCTAACAGCGACTCCGAGCGATCGGAGGAAAGTGCCACAGAAAAGACACCGCTTTGAACAACCGGTTCCGACCGTTGGTCAGAGCAAGGGTGAAAAGGCGAGGTAAGAGCTCACCGTTCTGGTGGTGACATCAGAAGCATGGTAAACCCCATCCGGTGCAAGACCAAATTGGCCCTGGTTGAGATGGCCCGTCTCAGGGGGCGGGTGGGTCGCTAGACCTCTTGAGCAATCAAGGGGCAAGATAAATAACCACCCCCGGCAATCAACGGGAACAGAATTCGGCTTACGACCTGCTCCAGCCTCAATAAAAGAAATATAGGAAAAAAGGACCGGTTTAATAAAATGGACTGCGCCCAGATTAGAGGAAGGCGATGGAGCTCACAGCCTGCTTGATGATGAGGAGAATATTTCCGGGGAAAATACCCAATTGAAGGACCCCATAAAGACAGAGAAATAGCACCAGGAATAGCGCAGGATTCTCGAGATTGATGTCCACTTCATGGGTGGGCTCACGCATATACATGTAGACGATGATACGCAAGTAATAATACACAGACACGAGGCTTGCCAAAACTCCGATGATAACCAGAGATACAAGGCCTTCTCTGACTGCGGCGGAGAATACATAAAATTTTGCGAGAAATCCACCAGTGGGTGGGAATCCTGCCAAAGAGAATAAGAACACCGCGAAGGTGGCTCCGATCCAAGGGTATTTAAAACCGATCCCCGCATAATCATCGAGTTCAAGGTATTCTTTATCTTTCTTTCCCAAAGCGATGACAGCCGCAAATGCACCAATATTCATAAAAAGGTAGACAACAAAATAGAACATAAGGCTGCTCGTGTCTTGCGAAAGGATGGCAACCATCAGGTATCCGGCATGCGCAATGCTGGAGTAGGCAAGCATCCTCTTGATGTTTGTCTGCCTGAGAGCTATGAGATTCCCGATGATCATAGTGAGCGCACTTATGATCCAGAGGAGAGAGAATATGACTTCGGAGTCATAAGCGACATGCCAGAATGGATACAATAACCGTACGAGAACAGCGAAACCAACGGCCTTTGGTCCTATTGAGAAGAATGCTGTGATCGGCGTGGGTGCACCTTGATAGACATCGGGGGTCCACATATGGAAGGGCACAACCGCGATCTTAAAGCCGAATCCCACGATAACCAAACCCAATCCCGCAAAAGCCATGAAGCTCAGGCTTGACTCGGTCTTGAAATGATCGATGATGACAGCAATGCTTGTTGAGTTGGAGACACCATAGAGAAGCGCCAACCCATATACAAGAAACGCTGAGGCAAAACTCCCCAGAAGAAAATATTTGAGAGCCGCTTCCGATGATTTTTGATCATCACGCTTCAGTCCGGCAAGCGTATAACTAGACATGGATAAGACTTCCAATCCCAAAAAGATCACGATGAGGTCGCTGGATGACACCATGATCAGCATTCCAGATAAAGCGAGGAGGAGAAGAGCGTAGTATTCGCCGACGTTCGTGTTCTGGAGAGAAAGATATTTCATGGAGATGAGAGTCACCAGTATTGTTGTAATGATCAAAACAATAGAAAAGAAAAGAGCGAAGTTGTCAAGATAGAGATGGTTGTTGAAATAGGAGAAGTCTTTCCCCCAGGATTGGACACAAAAAAAGCCACAGATCATCAGGAAGATGATTGAAATGAATGCCAAATAGGTCTTGTTTTCCCTTTTGATCGAAACCTCGAGAATCAGCACCAGGAGTGCACCTACAATGAGAGTGAGAAGTGGGAACATTGCATTCAAACTGTTCATTGGACTGGCTCTTCCTTTTCTTGATGGTCTTCAGCTGTGTTCTCTATGGTTTTTATATCCCAAAGGAGTTCCGATTCCTTTTTAGTTTCTGTGAAAAGCGTTTTTTTCTGGTTGATTTGATTGATGAGCTTATTAACGGATGCATCCATCTTCCTCAAGAATGGCTGAGGATACAAACCCATCCAGAACATCAAAATAATGATGGGCAATAGATAAGCGATCTCTCTTTTATTGAGGTCCTTGAAATTATGGACTCTATCATTGGTTATGGGACCGTGCATCACTCTCTGGAACATCCAGAGGAGATAGGCCGCTGCAAGGATCACGGTTGTCACTCCGAGGATCGCCAGAACCATATTGGCCTTAAAGATACCGAAGAGACACAGGATCTCACCCACAAAACCGTTCAGTCCGGGCAGTCCCACCGATGAGAGCATACATATCAAGAAAAATGCTGCAAAAACAGGCATCTGTTTGCTGACACCTCCAAAGTCTTTGATGAGCCGTGTGTGGGCTCTCTCATACAGGATGCCGACACACAAAAACAGCGCACCTGTACTCAATCCGTGGTTGAGCATTTGATAGATGCCTCCCTGGATACCTTCCACATTCAGGGAAAATATAGCCAACATGATGAGTCCCATATGGCTGACACTCGAGTATGCCACGAGTGATTTGACGTCCTTCTGTATCAGGGCCATCAAACCCCCATAAATAATCCCAATAAGAGCCAATACTCCCAGGTATGGAAGGAATTTTGTTAAAGCGTCTGGGAAGAGCGGCATAGCGAATCGGAGAAAACCATACGCCCCCATTTTTAAGAGTATAGCTGCCAGGATGACTGATCCAGCTGTTGGCGCTTCCACATGAGCATCAGGCAACCAGGTATGGAACGGAAACATGGGAACTTTGATAGCAAAGGCAAGGGCAAACGCCAGAAAAAGCCACACTTGAATGCTTGGATTCAATACAAGCTTGTACATATCAAAAATATTGAAGGAATACACACCAGTGGCTTTATAATACATGGAATAGAGGAAGAATATGGCCACCAGCATCAGTAAGCTGCCGAACATGGTAAAAAGGACATATTTGATCGTCGCATAAATACGGCGTTTTCCTCCCCAGATACCGATGAGGAAGTACATGGGAACAAGCGTGATTTCCCAAAACACATAAAACAGAAAGAGATTGAGCGAAACAAACACTCCGATGATACCGGTCTCCAACAGGAGCATAAATATCAGGTACTCTTTGACCCTCTTTCCGATGTACTTCCATGATGAAAGGATTGCGATCGGTATCAGAAGTGTCGTGAGCAGAACGAGGAAGAGGCTGATCCCATCGATTCCGATATGATAATTGATCCCGTAACCGATCCACGAACTCTTCTCCACAAACTGAGGATCTGGATTCTGGTCATCAAAATTGATATAGAGAGAAAGAGAGATGACAAATATCACCAAAGTCAGAATCAGAGCGATGGTGCGCAGGAGATTTTCTTTATCTTTGTTGATAAAAATAAGCAGAAGAGCCCCTGCCAGGGGTATGAATGTGATGATGCTTAAGATTGGCGCGTTCATTTTCTAAAAGAGTAAATATCCTAACAAGAGTATAACTCCCAAGAGGAATATCAAAGCATAGTCTTTGATCAAACCTGTCTGAAAGTAGCTGAAAAATTTACCAAAAAACCCGGTTGTTTTTGCAGAGCCGTTTAACGTTCCATCAATGACCTTCAGGTCAAAATTGTCATACACAAATTCCGAACCCTTGATCATGGGTTGGACGATCGTGGCGTTATAGATTTCATCCACATAATATTTATTGTAGAGCAGTTTGTAGAGAGTGGGAAATTTAGCAACAAGATTATGGGGTGTTTGTGGTTTTTTAATGTAGAAAATGTAAGCAAGATATATACCAAAGAGGGCCACGGCCACGGAGAACAGGATAAGAAGACATTCGGTGCTGAGATTGAGGTGGGCTTCGTGAGACACTTTGATCACAGGTTCTAGAAAGTGGCCGAACAAGTTCAGTTTTTTACCGAAAACCAGAGGAAGGCCCACATATCCAGCGACGATCGAAAAGAAAGCCAGGATCTGGAGAGGAATCGTCATGACAGGAGGGGATTCGTGGAGATGCTTCTTGACCTCAGGATCGAGGCGTTCCTGACCGAAAAATGTGAGGAAGATGAGACGGAACATGTAGAACGCTGTGAGAACAACGGTCGCTATACCCAGAGCCCAAACCAAGTAGTTGCCGTTTGCAAAAGCACTGGTGAGGATCGCATCCTTGGAGAAAAATCCCGAAAGGAAGGGGACTCCCGATATGGCGATCGCTCCGATGAGAAAAACGGGGAAAGTGCGTGGAAGGTATTTCTTGAGACCCCCCATTTTCTGCATGTTCAACTCGCCGGAGAGGGCATGCATCACGCTTCCAGCCGATAAAAACAATAGGCTCTTGAAAAAGGCGTGCGTATAGAGGTGGAAGATCCCGGCTGCATATGCACCGACACCACAACCTATGAACATGTATCCCAGTTGAGAGATCGTAGAGTAAGCCAGTACTCGTTTGATATCATTCTGTGTGAGTGCCATGGTCGCGGCATAAAAAGCTGTGATGGCACCTACAAGGGCAACAATATTCGCTGCTGTCCCTGATAGAGTGTAGAGTAGATTCATCCGGGCGACCATGTAGACGCCTGCGGTCACCATTGTGGCTGCGTGGATGAGGGCACTGACAGGAGTTGGGCCCTCCATAGCATCCGGGAGCCAAACATACAGGGGAATCTGGGCTGATTTACCTACAGCCCCAACGAACAGGAGCAAGGCAATGAGGGTGGCTATACTCTGTGTGATATGTCCTCCGCCGATAGCCTCGTTGATGGCCCTGAATTCAACGCTTCCCACATATATAAATATAAAGAGGATGCCGAGGATAAAACCTGCATCTCCGATTCGGTTAACAATAAAGGCCTTTTTCCCGGCATTTGCGGCTGAATGTTTTTCAAACCAGAATCCGATCAGCAGATAAGAACATAGGCCAACACCCTCCCAACCCACGAACATGAGCACTAAGTTGGAACCCATGACCAAGATGAGCATGGAAAAGGTGAAGAGGTTCATATTCTGGAAAAACCGGGCATAGCTTTTGTCTTTGGCCATGTAGCCTATAGAATACACGTGGATGATAAATCCAACGCCGGTCACCACGAGTGCCATAACAGCTGTTAAGGGGTCGAACTGAAAGGAGAGCGCAGCCTTAAAATCTCCGGATTGAATCCAGGGATAGAGATTTTTGATGAGCGGATATGCTTCGTGAGGAATCTGCTTGAGTCCGATAAAAGAAATGACAGAGACGACAAAAGAGGCAAACACAGCCGCGCATGCCTGAATTGAAATATATTTCTTAGGGAGCTTGGTTCCAAAAATGACCAGGATGAGAGAACTCAAGCCAGGTATAAGTGGAATGATCCAAAAAATATCAGTCATCTTATCCTTTCATCAAATTCATATCTTCGGATTTTATTGTTTTCTTCTGTCTGTAAACGAGAAGAATGATGGCTAGCCCTACAGCGGCTTCAGCAGCAGCTACGGTTATGATAAAGATTACGATGATCTGCCCATCCAGCGACGAAGCGGATTTCGCAAAGGCAATGAATGCGAGGTTAGCCGCGCTGAGCATGACTTCGATGCAGAGAAACTGGGTGATCAGGTCGCGTTTGACAAAAAAGGCGAAGGCTCCCAATACAAAAAGGATCGCGCTCAGAATGATGAAATAGCTTGTTGGAACCATTCTTAATCCTTTTCTTAATCCGAGTCCTTTTTCTTAACTAAAATCATGGCACCGACCAGTGCTACGATGATGAGCACGGATGTGATCTCAAAGGGGTAGAGATATTTTGTGAAGAGAAGGCGGCCGAGGTCTGTGGGGCTTCCTGGACTTCCAGCAGTGGCCGCTTGGGCAGGGAAGAGAAAGCCTTTGAGAGCGAAAAGGAGTTCAATGATCAGGACACCGGCGATCAGAAAAGATAAGCCGATCGTCCAGCGTTTTCTCTCAGGGGGAATTCCTTCTTGGAGATCGATCATCATGATGACGAAGAGAAACAGGACCATGATTCCGCCCGCATATACGATAATTTGAATGACAGCAATGAATGGAGCATTCAATAGCCCGAACAATCCCGCTAGGCACACAAAAAGTAGAATAATAAAAAGGGCATTGTAAGCCTGATTTTTGGAGAAAATCATGGCAACGACGGCGCCAATGCACACAATTGCCAGTAAAAAAAATAAAAAGTGAGCCATTTTTTTAGTGTCCCATTGTATTTTTTTCCTTAAGATAATGTCAAGATATTTTTATATAAAATACACATGTAGGGTCAGTTCCCCGAACTGACCGAACTAAAATGGGGACTGGCTCGTTTTCCTGTAAGGAAAAAGTGCCTGTACCATTTTTGTATTTCAAAGGTATAGACGATTAGAATGAAAAACTTTTGACAAAGCCCTCCAGTTTGCTATAATACGCCTTGGTACTGCGGGGTAGAGCAGTCTGGTAGCTCGTCGGGCTCATAACCCGGAGGTCGCTGGTTCAAATCCAGCCCCCGCTACCAATTCCTTACCCCTGTTTCCCCAGAAAAACAACAACGTTTTTGTATTACAACTCTTCTTAATGATAACTAACTCCTAAATCCAAACTTTCATTGTAAACAGAAACCTTCTAAAAAACATCTTGTGCAGCCCGTAATTCTATTGGCAGTTCGGATCTGCCTTAGGGCGTACTATCATCATTCCATTTGACTCTTCCCTTACAAATTTATATGCTATCCCCTGCAATGTTAGGGGAGTAAAAACATGCAATGTCCCGAATGCAAAACTGATAATCCGGGCGAATCTGTCTTCTGTGCAAAATGTGGCACCCAAATTAAAGAGTCCGAGGAGGAACATCTTCCCACCCAGACCATAGAAGCACCCCGTGAAGAACTCACCACAGGCTCTGCCTTTGCAAAACGATATCAAATCATCGAAGAGCTTGGCAAAGGAGGTATGGGAAGGGTCTACAAAGCCCAGGATATTGAGCTTAAAGAAAAAGTTGCTCTAAAGCTTATTAAGCCTGAGATATCTTCAGATAAAAAGACGGTTGAGCGTTTTCAGAATGAACTCAAATTTGCCCGAAAAATTGTCCACAAGAACGTTGGCAGAATGTATGACCTTGGTAAAGACGAAGGAAGCTATTTCATCACAATGGAGTATGTTGAAGGTCAGGATTTAAAGGGGATGATCCGTCAGTCGAAACAACTCACTATTGGGACTGCAATTTCTATTGCCAAGCAAGTGTCCGATGGTTTAGTAGAAGCCCACAAATTGGGTGTCATTCATCGTGACTTAAAGCCGAGCAACATCATGATAGATAAAGATGGCAATGCTCTGATAATGGACTTCGGTATTGCTCGATCATTGAAAGGGAAAGGCATGACGGGAGCGGGCGTAATGATCGGGACGCCCGAGTATATGTCTCCAGAACAAGCTGAGGCTAAGGAAGTCGATCAACGATCGGATATTTATTCATTTGGTGTAATCTTGTACGAAATGTTAACGGGGAGAGTGCCTTTTGAAGGGGATACAGCACTGAGCATCGCTATGAAGCACAAGGGGGATAAACCCAAAGATCCACGAGAGCTCAATTCACAAATATCTGAAGATCTCAGCCAAGTGATATTGAAATGCTTGGAAAAGGATAAAGAAAAACGCTATCAGAGTGCAGTTGAAATCAGGTCTGAACTCGAAGGGATCGAACATGATTTTCCTACTGCAGAACGTGTGATTGCAAAAAAACCATCAATCACGTCCAAAGAAATTACTGTGACATTCGGTATAAAAAAGCTCTTCGTCCCGGGTTTGATATTTGCTGCTCTCGTAATTACAGCAGTGATCATCTGGCGTATCCTTCCCAAAAAAGAAGTGGTTCATTTGCCGTCTGATAAACCCTCTCTGGCTGTGCTTTATTTTGAAAACAATACAGGCGATGACAGCCTGGATCACTGGAGAAAGGCCTTATCTGAACTATTGACTGCCGACCTGTCCCAATCCAAATATATCACTATGCTCAGCGGAGATAAGCTCTATAATATCCTCAATGAACTTAATCTTCTTGAGGTAAAAAGTTACTCTTCAAAAGATATAGAGGATGTGGCTGCCCAAGGAGGGGTCGGAAACATCATTCGTGGAAATTACACGAAAGCAGGTGAGACCTTTAGAGTCAATGCTACGTTGCTCAATACAAAAAACGGTGAGCTTTTAGGTTCGCTAAGGGTTGAAGGCAAGGGCGAAGAAGGCATGTTTATTATGGTCGATGAGCTGACAAAAAAGATCAAAGAGAATTTTCAGCTCACGGCATTAGAAATTTCCAGTGACTTTGACAAAGAAGTCGGAAAGATCACGACCAGCTCCCCAAAGGCTTACAGGTATTACAGCGAGGGAAGAAATTATCACAATATTGGGGAAAACAGGAAAAGCATCGAGCTGATGGAGAAAGCCGTCGTCATCGATCCTAAGTTTGCTATGGCTTATAGATCTATGGCCATGAGCTACAACAATCTGTTTCTTTTTTCGGAAAGAGCAAAATACATGCAAAAGGCGATTGAATTTGCTGACCGCCTGTCAGAAAGGGAGCGATACATCGTTGAGGGAGGCTATTATTCTGAATCGGAGAAAACCTATGATAAATCCATTGAGGCTTATAAGAAATTACTGGAGCTCTATCCCAATGATGACATCGTGAATCATAATCTTGCGTTAATTTATGGGAACTTAGAAGAATGGGACAAAGCCATTGAAAGATATGAGGCGTGCAGGCAGGTTAAAACTAAATTTATTCCTAGTTATACTCAACTTGCCTTTGCATACAGCGCAAAAAATATGTATGACAAATCGAAGGAAGTATTAGAGGACTATCAAAACAGTAATGAAGACCACTTTGAGATACACCTTACTTTGGCGTATAATCATGTTGACCTGGGTGAGCTAGATCTTGCCCTTGCCGAAGTGGAAAAGGCGTTTTATCTGAATCCAACACATTATGAAAACTTTTTAGCGAGAGGATATATTTATGCTTTAATGGGGGAGTTTGGAAAAGCTGAGGAGCAATACAACAGACTCTTCGAGTTGAGGGAACCAATTTCTCAGACTCTTGGGGGGCGAGCACTAACACAAATATATTTATCACAAGGAAAGTTCGAGATTGCAAATGCTCATAGAAAACAGGGCATTACACGAATTAAATCATATGGATGACGTGTAGAAGCCTACTTTTCCGTCACTCAGGTACAGCACGATGACCCATTCCTGGGTTTCT
>WTAW01000405.1 GCA_013139435.1 Candidatus Aminicenantota bacterium
ATCGAGGAAATTGAATCTCAACTCCAGGATGTCTTGGCCAAAAAGAAAGAGCAGGTCAAACAGGAGCTTGAAGATAAGATCAAAGCCGAACAGGAAGAAGCCCAGAAGAAAATCGACCAGATCGAAAGTGAACTCGAGGGAAATAAAGAGGCTATCAAAAATTACAAGACTGTTCTCTCGCAGTTTGAAAGTGATAAGGAGGGGGTTAAAAAGGAGATCAAGGCTCATCTGGACGTCGCCATACAACTGCAGACAGATATCGAAAAGATGACCGGTCAGACCCTGCAAGAACTGAAGACCGTGAGCGAACTGACCAAGAAGCTCGCAGAGATCAACCATGAAGCTTCGACCAAAGTGAATGCGCTCAAGACCGAGCTCGAAGAGAAGTATGGGATCGTCGCACAAGTTCCCGAAAGCAATGGCCCTGACGAGATGGATTTCGACCTGGATAATGAACTCGCCAAACTGGAGAAGATCAAAGAACTGTTGGGTTCTACTGATGTCGTCGTAAAGGGCATTGATGAAGATGTAAAGGCAGAGGAGAAGGAGGCGGAAGAGGCAGCGGCCGAAGAAGAGGAGAAACCAGAGGAGGCTGCTGAGGCTAAAGACGAAGCTGCGAAAGAAAATGAAACTACAGCCGAAGCTGAAGCCGGTGAGGAATCTGAAACTAAAGATGCTGAAGAAACAGCAGAGACCAAAGCCAACGGATCCTTCAAAACCTCTTTTGAAGCCCTCGATATCTACCGGAAATCCGAAAATGTCGAAGACAATGGTTACATGGTCTACTACGAGAACAAGGGAAAGATCGTCCTCGACGGCGAGAGTTTTGTCGCCTACCTCAACAACAACCTCGAAGAAGTGAAGAAGCTATACAATAAACTCCAGGAGACGGAATCTCCCAAGGATCAGTTTTTCACCAAGCAAGAGATCCTCAAAAAGCAGGATGTCCTGCGGAAGTACATGCTGAGCTTCATCGGAAAGGGTGAGCTGGAGGTGAGCAATCTGCCCCGATTCACTGAAAATATTCTGAACATGGATGTTCTCAAAAATATCCTGGAAAAAGTGAGCATGGAGAACTGGAGTAATCAAGATGATTTCACATCGTTCGATAAGCTGACGAATGACTTGAAGGAGAGCTTCTACGCAAAGATCACTCCGCCCGATAAATACCTCGACTCCATCAAGGAAGAATTAGAGTCGGCTTAGAATCCAATTAAGACGTTTAAGATTCGGTTATGACGTCTAAGATCCGTTTAGTGGGGGAGTTCGGGTTTTCTGTTCTCGATCGAAGCGAAATACGTATCCAGGATCTGCCTGTCTGTGAGAGACAGGTCTCCGAATTTTAATCCCGAATGATAAAGGGGAAGGCTGCCCTTTTCTTTCTCAGAGTAAACCACATGACCCCGGCACTGGCAGGCCTTATTTCCGAGCAGGAGGATCAGATCGAACGTCTGGAACTTGGAGAGTTCTTTGACCGTTCCGATCTTCACTCCCCCCAAACTCAGGTTGAGAGTCTTGGTGACATTGGGAGGCCCGTCCTTCTGGTAGATCATGATCGTTGATGTGTGGTGTCTTTTGAATCTCCGCTTTTCCTGTTGATAGACCTCTTTGTATGGCATGATAACGTCAAGGCCATCTTTCTCATCCATGCGTTTCTTGTAGAAGATGCAGATCCTGTTCTTGTCGATGTGAGCGGCCTGGATCTGTTCCTGTCCCTCTCCCTGATCGAGCGTCTTTTTTCCTTTGGCCTCTGCCATGGCCATGTCGGATTCTGTGGCGATTATCTTTATGTCGTCCCTGGAGGTTGTTTCTAAGGATTCGAACCGGTCTTTTGTGAAATTTGTGATGCCGAAGCTCATGGTGAGGTTTTTGCGCGGCTGGAACTCCTGAAAATCGAAATAATGGGCTTCCACGTTTTCCCGGATTCTTTCTGTAAAAGTGAGCGCCTCTTCACGAGAGCTGATGTTTGTGAGGAAGAAAAGAAACTCTTCGCCGCCGTACCGGCACAGGAGGTCTTCCTCGCGGATGGACGATTTGAGGACCGTTGCCAAATCGCGGAGAAGGGTGTTGCCGGCCTCGTGGCCGTTCCGGTCGTTGTAATTTTTGAACCAGTCTACATCGCCCATGACGAGTGCGAATGAGGCGTCTTCTTGCTGACGGTTGCTCTTTGACTGGAGTTTTTGGATCACCTTTTCGAAAAAGGGTTCGGGCCGGAGGAGGCCGGTGAGGGCATCGAACTGGATGAGTTTGAGCTTTGTGATCGCGATGGAGATGTGCTCGGAGATTTTGCGGAGGATGTCCTCGTCCTCTGCTGTGAAAACTCTGGCGTTGGCGTTTCCCTTTCCGGACTTGTTGTAAACCTCGAGGACGCCGATGACCTGGGTGTCGTGCATGATCGGCAGGCTGAGGATGCTTTTGAGGGGTGTCTTGAGCTGTTCCTTGTATCTTTGAGAGAATTTCTTGTCGAAATCCAGCTCGATCGTGTTTATTTCTTTCCTTTTAAGGGCTGTGTGGGCCGCAAAGTCTTGCGCATCGATGAGGACGGTGTGTTGGGATGTCTCCGGATGTGTGAGGATATGGCTGTCCCAGACGAGAGGTTTGAGATATTCGCCGAGTGTTTCGTTGACATCGAGAAGGTAGATCGAGATGCTTTGAGCTTTGACAAGTTCTTTGATGTCGTCCGCCACATCGAGAACATTTGTGATGTCGTTGGCGATGTAGAATTTTTTTATGATCTCGTCGAATTTCTTTTTTTCCTTCTTGAACCAGTTGTATTTGGCTTCGATGACAATGCGTTTTTCGAGTTCGGAGACGATGCTTTCATTGACGAAGGACTTGATCTCTTTGATCTTGGCAAAGGCTTCGGTCATCTCGATCTGGTTGATCTCGGCACAGTCGCGGAGAGCTTTGACCTCGATCTTCAGGATGGAGTGTTCGATGGCGGTGTTGAGCGCGCGGAAGAAATCCGAGTAGTCTTTCTTGTGGATGGGGGAGATCACATAATCGGTGTATCGGTTGGGGGGCCACTCTTTGGTGAGCTCTTCGAGTTGGCTCTCTGTTTCGCCCGTGATGAGGACGCTGGTGGTGGCTCTGAATAGGCCTTTGAGGAGAGAATAGTGGGCGAGTGCTTGATCGGCGATGATGATGTTGAAGTCCATCGATTCGAGGAGCGAGATGGCTTTTACGATGCCTTGGGCGGTATGGATACTCCCTGAGGTGCAGGCGAGGTCGCCCAGTAATTCGGTATCTTTGCGGTTTTTATTCAGGATGAGGATGTCGATCTTGTGGGGGGACACTTGATTTTTTTTGTTTTTAGTAGGAATACTTTTGTTTTGCAAGAATTCAACCCTCGGTGTCAAACCCTCTTAAATAAAAATAAACGGGGAACTAACTCCGGCTTAGCCCATATCATTATATAATTTTTTCCCTACCAAAAGTCAATTAATTTTTCAAAAAAAGAGCATGAAAAGGAACCGAAAAGGGGACAGTCCCCTTTTTCCAGGGGTGAACGAAAAAGGGGACTGTCACCTTTTTTACATTGTTATATTTCACGTTTTACGTTTTTTAGAAGGTGTGGTATAAGAAAGGCAGGATGGTGAGAGTAAGGTTTGCACCGAGTCCGACGGGGCATTTACACATTGGGGCAACACGGACGGCCATTTTCAACTGGCTCTATGCCCGCCACAACGAGGGGAAATTTATCCTGCGGATCGAAGACACGGATGTGGCTCGCTCCTCTGAGGAGATGAGCGTGGGCATTCTCGTTTCTTTGGCTTGGCTGGGTATGGACTGGGATGAAGGCCCCATCTATCAATCCAAGAGATTGGACCTCTACAGGGAAAAGGCGGAGGAGCTTGTTGAGAAAGGCCATGCTTACCACTGTTTCTGCTCGCCCGAAGAGATTGAGATACGCAAAAAAGAGGGCCTGGCTGTAGGGAAATTCTGGGAGTACGATAGGCGCTGCCTCAATCTTTCCTCTGAGGAGAGATCGCAATTCATTGCTGATGGAAGGACAGGTGCCATCCGGTTTTTGGTTCCTGAAACAGAGATCCACTACAAAGACCTTCTCCATGGCCAGATATCTGTGAAGAGCTCGACTATTGAAGATTTTGTTCTTTTAAGGAGCGATGGCTTTCCCACCTATCATCTCTCTGTGGTGGTTGACGACATCGACCTTGGGATCACTCATGTTATCCGGGGGGATGATCATATCTCCA
>WTAW01000206.1 GCA_013139435.1 Candidatus Aminicenantota bacterium
TCAGGACAATATAGTGAGTTGACAACAGTGGATTTATCCACTAAAATTTAATCCGACCAAAGAGAAAAAATGTCAGGGAAAAAGATATTGATCGTTGATTACGACGCAAAAAACCTCGAGCATATGACTGAGCTTTTTACTCCTCAAAAGCTAACTATCGTCACTGCGAATGATGGACAGATGGCATACGAGAAGTACCAAGAAGAGAAGCCCGATTTGATCATACTCGAGGCCATGCTTCCCAAGCTCCACGGTTTCGACTTGACGCAAAAGATCTACGGCGAAACCAAGGGAAGCGTTCCCATCGTCATTGTGACAGGACTTTACAAAGGAGCCCAATACAGGAATGAAGCGCTCCGTTCATTTGGTGCTGCCGACTATTTTGAAAAACCGTTTGATGACAACCAGTTGGTCAGTTCTGTCATGAATTTGCTATCCGATGAGATCGATATCGAAGAGGAACTCCCGGACCCTGATACTGTCCTCTCCTATCTTTCTCAGATGTCCAAGAAAACAGCTTCTCCTTCCAAAGAGGAAAAACTCTCTTAAAACGCCTAGTATTTTTTAAACCTGAAAAATATGACGAATATGTGGACGCGATGCAACAGATGCCGTCGCATTCTCTATAAACAAGACATCCTGGACAATCTGTATGTCTGTCCGGAGTGCAGTTTCCATTTTCGAATCTCGGCAAAAAAACGACTTTTTATGCTTTTTGATGATGGGAAATATGAGCTTTTTGATGAGGCCATCTTTCCGGAGGATCCTTTGAATTTCAAGGATTCTAAAACCTATTCCAACCGCTTAAAGGAAAACCAGAATAAGACCTCACTCCCCGACGCTGTGCTCAATGCCATCGGGACGATGGATGGAATAAGTATCGTTGTTTCTGCGATGGAATTTTCCTTCATGGGAGGGAGCATGGGGTCTGTTGTCGGTGAGAAGATCACACGGGCGTTCGAAAAGGCGCTTTCGGAAAAAGTTCCTGTGATCGTTGTCTCCAGTTCTGGAGGCGCACGGATGCAGGAGGGTGTTCTCTCACTCATGCAGCTCATGAAAACCAGCGCTGCGGTCGCCCGTCTCGATGAAGAAGGGATCCCTTACATTTCTGTCATTGTGGATCCAACAACCGGTGGAGTTACGGCGAGTTACGCCATGCTGGGCGATATCAACATCGCTGAACCCGATGCCCTCATCGGATTTGCCGGGCCGCGAGTCATCGAACAGACGATCAAGGAAAAATTGCCAAAGGGCTTTCAACGCTCTGAATTCCTGCTCAGCCACGGCATGCTCGATGATGTGGTGGATCGCGGATATCTGCGCAGTTATCTCATAAGGGCTCTCCGGCTCTTCCTGAACAGGCATCAATGAATTATGAGCAGTGCCTGGTATACCTGGACCAGATCCAGAACTTAGGCATTAAATTTGGGCTGGACAACGTCAGAACGATCCTCTCCTCTTTTAATGATCCTCAAAACCAATATCCCGCGATCCATATCGCTGGGACAAACGGGAAAGGTTCGGTTTGTGCCATGCTGAGCCAAATCCTCATGGAGCATGGCCACCGTCCCGGGCTGTTCACCTCCCCTCATCTTGTCACTGTTCGGGAAAGGATCCGGATAGCAGGCGATCCCATCCCCGAAGAGGATTTCAGTCGGCATCTCTCCCGCCTCAGAGAAGTGGTTGAAGAACTTATCGTCTCGAAAGCATTACTGTCTCCCCCCACTTATTTTGAGATGTTGAGTTGCTTGGCTTTTCTTCATTTTGCAGAGGAACGGGTGGACATAGCCGTCCTGGAAGTCGGGATGGGAGGGCGGTATGACGCCACGAATGTGGTGATACCCGTTGTATCAGCCATAACGACGATCTCTCCAGAACATCAGAAGTTCCTCGGTGAAACACAGAATGAGATCGCCTCGGAAAAAGCCGGCATCATCAAACCCGGAATTCCTCTTGTCTGTGGAGTTGAAGAGAAGATGGCGCACACAACGATCAGGGATAGAGCTGAGGAACTCAACGCTCCTTTTTTTGCGGTGTTTTCAGATGGCAGACGTTTGCGTAAGGAGAAGAACGAACAGAATTTCCGGTTTGAATACACATGCGGCGAAGAAAAATATAATTATTTGCCATCCCTTCTTGGTGAACACCAGGGGAAAAATGCGGCCATCGCCATCGCTGTAGCTCGACAGCTGTCCAAAGACTGGAGACGATTAGAACAATCACGGATCATCCGGGGAATCGAGACGGCAAAGTGGCCCGGCCGTCTTGAGATCGTCTCTGAACGCCCGCTTGTCCTTGTTGATGGTGCACATAACGTAGAGGGGGCGAAAGCCTTGAGCAAATATGTCCAGGAATTCATCTCTTTGCCCTGTGTGTTGGTCTTTGCGGTCATGAGAGACAAGAATATCCAGAAGCTGTCCGAGATTCTTTTTCCTCTGGCACATACAGTTATTTGTACACGATTTCCGTACTTCAAAGCGGCTTCACCGGAGGATATCCAAAGACAGGCCTCTCGATTTCAAGGCCGGATCGTCTCTCAACCGGATGTGCCGCAGGCCGTCCGGACTGCTCTTCAAGCCGCTTCACCCGATGGCGTTGTCCTGGTGGCTGGGTCTCTCTTTCTCGTCGGCGAGATCAAAAAAATCTTCGACTCCGCCAAGGAGTAAGAGTGGGTTGCATTTTAGTGGGATTAGTGTTAAATTTTCCTCTAATTTTAGCTTCAATTTTGTGTGATCTTTTACCATGCTAGCTGTAGATGCCACGCTTTTAATTGTCTTTTTTATCGTCTGGGTTCTTCTATTTATGCTGAAAAAAGTATTCTTCAATCCCGTCCGTAATATCATGGACGGACGCAAAGAGGCTGTCGAGAACAATCTCAAAGCCAGCGAAGAGGCGAAGACCCAGTATGAGACAAACATCCGCAAGATCGAAGACAGCCTGAAAGCCGCACGTTTGGCTACCAGGGAAACCCAGGAACAATTCACGGCAGATGCTCTGCGGGAAAAGGACCGGCTGCTCTCTGAGATAGCACAAGAATGTCGAGCGAAGGTAAACGAAGCCAAGGAACAGCTGGAAAAAAAGGTTGAGGATTTAAAGAAGGATCTGGCATCTGAAAGTAAAGTCCTATCGGAAAAAATCGAACAGAGGTTGCTGCACTGATGGCACGGAAAACTTCCCTTATCCTGATCTTTATCGTACTCCCCTTTTTGCTCTTTATGTCCGTCGAAGACAAACACCATGACTCCAATCCCATGGCGTTTATCGCCAAGGTGGTCAATTTCCTTATTCTCTTTGGAGGGTTGGCGTATGTGCTGCGCAAGCCGATCAAACAGTTTCTGGAGGGCAGGGCTGCAGAGATCGGCACCACGATGCGTGGCGCTGAGGAATCACGCCATGGGGCAGAGAAAAACCTGGAACATACCGCAAAGCGGTTGCAGGAGTTGAGTCAGGAAGTCGAGGAACTCAAAGACAAGGCTGTCTTGGAGGGGCAGAGAGAAAAAGATCGGATCATCCGCGCGGCTCAAGAGGAGAGTGCAAGGATGAAGGAGGCCGTCCAGCAGGAGATCGAAATGATCTCCAGAGCAGGGATTAGGGGTTTGAAGGAATTTGCCGTGACTCTTGCAGCCGCCGAGGCTTTGGAGAGAATCCAAAAACGGCTAACTCCCGAAAAACACACACGGCTCATTGATGACTCCATCGAAAGGTTAGAGAATCTGTATGAAAAATCGCGTTCTGATTAAAAGATATTCTCAAGGTCTTATCAACGCCATCGGGGATGAGGAGGAGTTTGCCGCTGTCTATAAAGAGCTCCGGGATTTTTTGGACCTGCTCGAGTCCCGAGAGAAACTGCAGGAGGTTCTCCAGAGCCCTTTCCTTTCATTGACAAAAAAGAAGGAATTGACGAGTGAACTGCTCCAAACATTGTCCTACAGGCCAAAAGCATCCCGTTTTATCAGCCTATGTGTGGAAAATGATCGTCTGGAGTTTTTTCGGGAGATTCTAGAGTTTTTACCAGAGCTTTGGAATGAAGAAAATGGTGTTGCTACGTTCGAGGTTTCCTCTGTCGTTCCTTTGAATGACACTCAAAAAGAAAAGCTGAAGGGAAAATTAGAGCTGTTGAAAAAAAAGCCCGTGTTTTTGAAATTCAGAAACGACCCTTCTTTGGTCGGTGGGCTTTCTATAAAACGGGGAAACATCGTCTATGATGTTTCCATCAGGGGAAACTTGGACAGACTCAAAGAAAATATCATTGAAGGGTGAGGCGAAAATGGATTTAAAAGCCGATGAAATAAGCAAGATCATACAACGCCAAATAGAAGGATACGAAACAGGTGTGGACGTCAGGGAGATGGGGACGGTCACTTCTGTGGGAGATGGTATTGCCAACGTTTATGGTTTGGACCGGGCGATGTATAACGAGTTGCTGGAGTTCCCGAATGATGTGTATGGCCTTGCTCTTAATCTGGAGGAAGAGAATGTGGGGGTTGTCCTTTTGGGAGAGAGCTATCTCATCAAGGAAGGCGACCTGGTCAAGCGGACGCACAGGATCATGCAGGTGCCCTCGGGCCCCACACTCGTTGGCCGTGTGGTCGACCCTCTGGGTAATCCCCTTGATGAAAAAGGCCCCATCCAGAGTGATGTGTTTATGGTTGTTGAACGTCTCGCCCCTGGTGTTGTGGACCGCATGCCTGTTAGGGAGCCACTGCAGACGGGAATCAAGGCGATCGACAGCATGATTCCGATCGGACGAGGACAGAGAGAGTTGATCATCGGAGACCGCCAGACCGGAAAGACTGCCATCGCTATCGATACCATCATCAATCAAAAGGGTAAAGACGTTATTTGTATCTATGTCGCAATCGGGCAAAAAAATTCGACTGTTGCCTATATCATCAAAGTCCTTGAAGATCACGATGCCATGGATTATTCGATCATCGTGGTGGCTTCGGCCAGCGATCCCTCTCCGCTCCAGTATTTGGCACCCTACAGCGGGTGTGCTATAGGCGAATATTTTAGAGATAACGGGCGGCATGTTTTGCTTGTCTATGACGACCTGTCCAAGCATGCTGCTGCATACAGGGAGATCTCGCTCCTCTTGCGCCGCCCCCCCGGGCGTGAGGCGTATCCCGGGGATGTGTTCTATCTCCATTCGAGGCTTTTGGAGAGAGCGGCCAAGTTCAATGAAAAGAACGGTGGGGGTTCACTCACGGCCTTGCCGATCATTGAAACCCAGGCTGGCGATGTCTCTGGATATATCCCGACAAACGTGATATCCATCACCGATGGCCAGATCTACCTCGAACCCGAATTGTTCAATGCCGGCATCAGGCCTGCCATCAATGTGGGAATATCCGTCTCCAGGGTTGGTGGAAACGCGCAGATCAAGGCGATGAAACAGGTGGCGGGCAAACTGCGTCTGGACCTAGCGCAGTACAGAGAGCTTGTTACTTTTGCTCAATTCGGCACCGAATTGGATAAGGCGAGTCAAGCGCAGCTCAATCGAGGAGAACGGCTGACAGAGATTCTGAAGCAGGATCAGTATGTGCCTCTAGATGTTATTAAACAGATCTTGATCATTTTTGCGGGAAACAGAGGTTATCTTGATGAATTCGACGTGTCCCAGATCCATCAGTATGAGACCGCACTTTACGCTCATTTTAGTGAGAATCATCCTGATCTGTTACGAAAGATCGGAGAGACAAAGGCCATCGATGCAGACGCTGACGAGGCCCTCAGTTCAGCCTTCGAGGAATTTAACAAGACGTTCAGGAAAGAGGGATAAATGCCCGCACTTATAGACCTTCGCAAGCGCATCAAGAGCGTGCGCAACACACAACAGATCACACAGGCTATGAAGTCTGTGTCCACAGTCAAGTACCAGAAGGCTCAACGGATAGTCTTGGAGTCGAGACCCAAATGGCACGATTCTCCGGAGCTCGTTTCAGAGGCTGTTTTTTGGGCTCCCCGTTTTCTTCATCCTTTGCTCGCAAAAAGGGAAGAAAAGAAAGTTGTGGGGATTGTTTTCACATCGGACAAGGGGCTTGCCGGTGCCTTTAATGCCAATCTTTTAGAACGGGCGTCTGCCTTCTTTACAGAGAAGGCAGAAACCTCTGATGTCCGTCTTATACTCATAGGGAAAAAGGCTGTCATGTTTTTTAAGAAGACCGAGTTTCCTGTGTTGCGATCTTACTTTGGGCAAGTCCATAAATTCACGGCCGAGGATTGCCATAATCTGGCACAGTTCCTCATGGAGCTCTATGTGTTGAACAAGACCGATGCTGTTTATGTGGCCTACAATGAATTCAAATCCATCCTTGCTCCCCGTGTGGTCATCACGAAGCTACTACCTGTTGAGTTTTTCGGTGATGTGGAAAAGACAGAAGGTGCGGGTGAGAAAACGTGGCCGGAAGGCCAGAGACCCGACTGGGAACCAGAAGCACTCCCTCTGATCCATTCCCTTCTCCCTCATCATGTGGAGAATCAAATGGTCCATTTTTTCTTCGAATCATCAGCCGCTGAACACGCCGCAAGAATGATGGCCATGGATAACGCTACTAAGAATGCGGAGGAATTGATAGATGACCTCACGCTGGTTTTAAATAAAACAAGGCAGGCTTCGATCACAAGAGAGCTTTTGGAGATCATGTCTGCTGTGGAAGCCTTGGCGAAAAAATAGGCCGTGAAGGAGAAGAGGATGTCTGACACAAAGGATAAAGCAGAGAAAAACGAAAAACCTGGCTCTGAGCTGAAAACGAAAGCTGAGACCAAACAAAAAAAGAAGGAATCCGGTAAAGAAGGCCGTGTCGTTCAAGTCATCGGCCCAGTGGTCGATATCTCGTTCAAGGATGCTGAACTTCCCGAGATCTATAATGCTATTCGGATCACGAGCGAAGGATTCGACAGACACTCTCCCCACGCTATGGATGACACAAAAAAGAAGTCCGGCATTCGGGCGGACGAAGACGTTGCGGGCGATTCAGAAGCTTCCATGCATGTGGATATCATTGTGGAAGTGGAGCAACACATCGGTGAGGATAAGGTTCGGTGTGTGTCCATGCATCCGACGGATGGTTTGGCCAGAGGAATGAAAGCCATTGACCTGGACGGTCCCATCCAGGTTCCTGTGGGCGAGGCGACTTTAGGACGAGTGATGAATGTCATCGGAGAACCGGTGGATTATCTGGGCCCTATCGATGCCCCGGTTAAGTATTCCATCCATAGGCCGCCGCCATCCTTGGAAGAGCAGAGCACCAAACTCGAGATGTTCGAAACAGGGATCAAGGTCATCGACCTCATCCAGCCCTTTCTTAAGGGAGGGAAGATCGGCCTGTTCGGAGGAGCCGGAGTGGGCAAGACGGTCATCATCATGGAATTGATCAACAACGTCGCTCAAGAACATGGAGGGTACTCTGTTTTTGCCGGAGTGGGGGAACGGACACGTGAAGGCAACGACCTATGGTTGGAGATGAAGGAGTCCAGTGTCATCAACAAGACATCCCTCCTCTTCGGTCAGATGACAGAGCCCCCCGGAGCGCGTCTCCGTGTCGGTTTGGCTGCCCTTTCTGTTGCGGAATATTTCAGAGATGAAATGAATCAGGATATTCTGCTTTTTATCGACAACATATTCCGGTTCGTCCAGGCCGGTGCAGAAGTCTCGGCGCTTTTGGGCCGGATGCCCTCGGCTGTGGGCTACCAGCCAAACCTGGCGACGGAACTGGGAGAGTTGGAAGAAAGGATTACCTCGACCCGAAAGGGATCGATCACCTCTGTTCAGGCCATTTATGTGCCGGCAGACGATTTCACGGACCCGGCGCCGGCGACAACATTTGCCCATCTGGATGCGACGACCAATCTGTCCCGAGCTCTCACGGAAATTGGGATCTATCCTGCGGTCGACCCTCTCGCGTCCTACTCGCGCATTCTCGATTCCAGGGTTATCGGGGAGGAGCACTATTCGGTCGCCCGTGAGGTCAAGGAGATTTTGCAGAGGTATAAGGATCTTCAGGACATAATCGCCATTCTCGGCATGGAAGAGCTGTCCGAAGAGGACAAGGTTATCGTTTCCCGTGCGCGAAAAATCCAGAGGTTCTTCTCGCAACCCTTTAAAGTGGCGGAGGAATTTACCGGAAGGTCTGGCAAGTATGTCCCTGTCCAAGAGACGGTCAGAGGATTTAAGGAGATTTGTGAGGGACAGCATGACGATAAGCCTGAACAGGCGTTCTACATGGTCGGTGGGATCGATGACGTGACCCAAAGGGCGGAGGAGTTGAGAGCCGCATGAGCGAAACCTTGCCTTTATCTCTCAAACTTCGTGTGATTACATCACGTGAAGTTCTCGTTGATGAACAGGTCAAAGAGGTCTCTATCCCGAGTCTTGAGGGATGTTTGGGCATTCTTCCTGGACATCGGAGCCTCCTTGTCGCTCTGGGGAAAGGGGTGATCGAATATCGTAACTCCCAGTCCAAAAAACACGTTACAGTGAAAGGAGGATATGCGAGGGTCCATCCCGAAAGCGTTCTTGTCTTTACCGATCCGGATGAAGATGAACTTAGATGATCAGCTAAAGGGTGAGGACGAGACTCTCGATACCTTCTACCATGGGCGTATTCGTGTCTTTCAGAAAAAGAAAGGATATCGTTTTTCCATCGATGCCCCCCTCCTGGCTGACTTCGTACAAACAAAGGAAACGGACCAAATACTAGAGCTAGGAACAGGAAACGGGATTTTATCGCTTCTCCTGAGCATCAAGCCATTTGCGCACCTGACTGCTCTTGAGATCCAAGCTTCGCTGGCGGACCTGGCCCAACGCAATGTCCGGCTCAACAACTGTGAAGACCGCATCAAAGTTGTCAGGACCGATCTTCGTTTTTTCTCTGTGGGGAAAAAATATGATGTTGTGTTTTCCAATCCCCCTTACATCAAGCAAAAAGCGGGACATTTGAGCCCATCGGGAGAAAAGTCAGTGGCAAAACATGAGTTAAAATGCACCATTTTTGATATAATGCAGAGAACTGAAGAATCTTTAAAGAGGCAGGGAGAGGCATATTTTGTATATCCTGCAATCCGGAAAGAGGATTTTATGCGAGCGATACATGATACGCGATTAAAGGTCAGGAATATCCGCTATGTATTTCCTTACAGAGATAGCGAACCCAATTTCTTTCTGGTGAGTTGCGACTTCTCTACTCGAGAGGTCCAACTACTGCGCCCACTCGTCCTCTATGAGCGGGAGGGGGAGTACACAAAGGAAACGCAGGACATATTTTCGGGGAGGATCCATGATCCGACTGATTAAGAACCTGGTGGACTTGTACAAGTACAGAGTCTTGATTCAAAACCTCGTCAGCCGTGAATTGAAGGCGCGCTATCGTGGTACGGTGTTAGGATTTTTCTGGTCTTTTTTCAATCCACTCCTGCTGTTGACCGTTTACACCGTTGTTTTTGGTTTTATCATCATGCCGAGAGACCCCGCTTTCGAGAGCTCTCCCTGGATGTACGCTCTCTTCCTCTTCTGTGGTTTGCTTCCCTGGCAAGTCTGGTTTAGCTCTTCATCCCTTGAATCGGCAAACGTCCTGATCATTCAGGGGAATCTGATAAAAAAGATCCTGTTCCCTGTTGAGATCCTCCCTGTTGTGGTGGTGACAAGCAATTTTATTCATTTTCTCTTCGGCCTGCCTATCCTGCTGATTTTTGTCCCGATCCTGGGGGGACACTATACTCCCTATCTCCTCTTTTTGCCCGTGGTCATTTTTGTCCAGTTCGTGTTCACACTGGGATTCAGTTTTCTCGTCTCCTCGTTAACGGTGCATTTTAGGGATATTAAGGATATCCTGGCGAATTTATTGACCTTTTGGTTTTTTGCGACTCCCATCATCTACCCGATGACCTTTAGTACGGTCCAGGAATCATCCCTCCTTAAAAATCTCCTGAACCTGAATCCCATGACGCATATCATGCAGGGGTATCAGTCCTGTGTCTTTTATGGAGAGCTCATCCACTGGAAGCGGTTGGGTGTCACCTTTATCGTGTCTCTCGTCTTGCTGCTCGTCGGGTACGCTATTTTTGACAGGCTGCGGGATTCTTTTCCGGAGGAGGTGTAGGTGGTTGCCATAAATGTGGATCAAGTCACGCGCATATACCAGAAGTACTCTGCCCAGCACCGCTTCAAAACTTTCAAGAGTGCGATCGTCAAGGGAGACTTTTTCAAGTCGTTAAGGCCCGATGAGCTGGTCGCAGCATTGGACAATGTCAGTTTTAAAGTCGAGAAAGGAACCACATTCGGCGTCATCGGTGAGAATGGATCGGGAAAAAGCACTCTGCTCAAAGTGATCACCGGGATCGCCAAACCCACATCCGGCTCTGTGAGAGTGGATGGAAAGATCTCTGCGCTCATCGAACTCGGGGCGGGTTTTCATCCTGAGATCTCAGGCCGAGAAAACGTCTTCATAAACGGCATCATGCTGGGTCTTTCCAAAAAAGAGATTACGGAAAAATTCGAAAACATCGTCCGGTTTGCAGAACTTGAGGAGTTTATAGATGCCCCGGTCAAAACCTATTCGTCGGGAATGCACATGCGCCTCGGGTTTTCCATCGCCATAAACGTGAATCCTGATATTTTGCTCATCGATGAGGTTCTGGCCGTTGGGGATGCCTCTTTTGTGCCCAAATGTTTGGATCGGATCGATGATTTCCGGCGGAGGAAGAAGACCATCCTTTTTGTCAGTCATGACTTATCCACTGTGGAAAAGATCTGTGATCGTGTCATTTGGTTAAAGCACGGCAAGATCCAGACAATGGGAGAGCCCAAACGGGTCGTCGATGCCTATATCCAAGATGTCGCTGAGAAACAGGAAGAAGATTTTGAGAGACGCCAGCAAGAGGTGGAAGCCGAAGAGAAATTTGAGGAGGAACGCAGGGAAAATCGTTGGGGAAAACGGGAGATCGAGATCAAAAAAGTCAGGCTGAAAGGTTTGGATGGAACAGAGAAACACGTCTATTCCCCGGATGAGGGGATGGTCATCGAAATGGATGTTTTAGCGTATTCCCAGATCAAGGATTTTGCTTTTGGAATCGGGATATATAACCCGAAGGGCATCTGCTGCTATGGGACGAACACTCAACTGGAAGAGTTCAAGGCACAGTCTGTCGAGGGTGAAGGACAGGTCGTCTGTCAGATTGAAAAGCTTGGCCTCATCAATGGAACCTACTATCTGGATGTGGCGATTCACAAGAAAGATGGCTATCCTTATGATTATCACCGCAACCTGTATTCGTTCTTGATCTCCTCCACTAAAAAAGATGTGGGGATCCTGCGTCCGAAACATTCCTGGAAGTTTTCCTCCGGAATTAAGATCCAGGCCCCTTCAACAGAGGAGAAGTGATCGATTCCAGAAAGGGGAGATGAAAATCGGGTGTGGAAAGATGTTGCATTCGAGCGGGTTATTTGTATAATGTTCGCCAGGAGTTTGTGATGGCAGAGAAGAACAAGACACATGGACGGGAAGCCCGTTCACGGACAGTCGCCAAAGCGATCAGCTGGAGAGTCATCGCCACCCTAACCACGATGACCGCTGTGTATATTTTTACAGGAGAATGGTTTATCACCATCGGTGTGGGTATCGTTGAAGTGGTCGCAAAGATCACGTTTTATTATCTCCATGAGAGGGCCTGGCATAAAATTTCTTGGGGAAAAGAAAGACATCCACTCTCAACCATTCCTGTTAAGGGGGAGATCACGCCTGAGGACATGGATAAAATCAAGGATCAGCTCCGAGACCTGGGATACCTTGATTAAGCTAAAACAGACCCACAGATATCGCTTGAAGGTCCAGCATGGGTTTAAACCGAGTGAGAGTTCTAATCCTTCATTCCATAATGAAAAATAAAGTCAAAGGCCTCGTTGAGTTGATGCAGCTCAGAGAAAGATTAAGACGCGAGAGAAGGACAACTGTCTTTACGAATGGCTGTTTTGATATCCTTCACAGCGGCCACATCCATCTTTTTCGCCAGGCCAAGGAGTTAGGGGATATCCTAATCGTAGCCGTTAATGATGACCCGTCTGTCAGAAGTCTGAAGGGTCCTGACAGGCCCGTTTTTCCCCTTGAGGAACGCTTGGAAGTCTTGGAAGCTGTCGAAGTGATCGATTACTTGATCTCGTTCTCCCAGCCAACTCCCCGAGAGCTCATCCAGGCTCTCCTTCCGGATGTGCTCGTTAAGGGTGGCGATTGGAAGCCTGATGAGGTCGTGGGAAAGGAAGAAGTGGAGGGAGCAGGTGGAAGAGTCATAATCATCCCTTATCTTCCCGGGAGGTCATCCTCTGAAATTCTCAAGAAAGTAAAAGACCCGCCGTCAGTTTCATGACAGACAACGGGTCCCCTTATTCCGTAATCAATTATGAGAGCAGTTTTGCATCTTGCTCAGGATTGTGGCCTGCAGCCTTCTGAACAATGAGCGATTCTAGGAACAGCATATTTTTTCATTTTTGCCTCCTTCTCTTTTTCGGGATTTATATTCTGTATTTAGTATATAGTATTACTCGGAAATAGTCAAGTCAGTTACCTTCCAATCAGCGATTCCGCAAGTTCACACAAAGAGCCAAAATCTCTCCTGAAATAAAAGGTCTTTCTTATAAGGAATTTCGCATTCGCGGGATTTTCGTATATTTTTAAGAGTTATATGGGGCTATTTTTGGCAAGAGAGAACACTATCCCTCTGGTTTTGGTATCTAACATTCGTGTTTTTCATTATGAGGAGAGAACCTGATTTATGGAGGAACATGGAGGCACCTTTCGTCATAGAGTCCTGAAAATATGAGCTT
>WTAW01000052.1 GCA_013139435.1 Candidatus Aminicenantota bacterium
AGACAAGTTGGCAAATTTCTTCATCAAGAGGGAAGTGACGATCGCTGTGACAGACTCGGGACTAGGAGGCCTTTCCATCCTGGGTGATGCCGTCGAAAGGATGAAAAAGGAAAACGTCTTTCAAAAAATCCATTTTGTGTTTTTTAACGCCCTCTTCTCGACTGAGGGAGGGTACAACAGCCTGAAAACGAGAGAACAAAAAGTCCAGATGTTCAACAGTGCTTTCAAAAGCCTCAAAGAGACATATGCTCCAGACCTGATCCTGATCGGATGCAACACACTCTCTGTCCTTTACAAGAGCACATCATTCTCCCGGGATACTGTCATCCCGGTGATAGGAATCGTGAATTCAGGGATTGATCTGATCGCCCAAAATTTGAAAACTCATCCGGAATCAAAGGTCATTCTCTTCGGAACGCAGACAACCATGAACGATGGCACCTACACGCAAAAACTGGAGGAGAGAGGATTCCTCCCGGAAAGAGTCGTCTCTCAGGCCTGCCCGGAATTGGTCTCTTATATCGAAAAAGGGTATGACAGCGATGAAACCGAGATGCTGGTTCTTGCCTATGTGGACGAAGCCCTCCAGAAATTGGGCAACCCAGATCCAGAGCTCTATGTGAGTTTCAACTGCACCCATTATGGATATTCGCTGGATCTCTGGGAAAAGGCTTTTAAAAGTTTAGGAGTGAAACCTAGGGTTTTTCTCAATCCAAATTTCAGGATGAATGATTTTCTCTTCCAGAGCCCACGTACAGGCCGCTATAAAAAAACGGATGTCTCTGTCCAGGTGGTTTCCATGGTTGAGATCGAGAAAAAAAGGATCCAATCCATCGGCACATGGTTAGAGGAACTGTCGCCCCAAACAGCGGATGCACTGCGAAATTTCACACACGATCCCAAGCTCTTCGAATGGAAGAAGTTCGTAAGCGGTGAAGGATAGAGAAATCCGTTAGTCGAGGATTAGAACCCCCTCTTTTCCTTCTGTCACGTCCCCGATGACCCATGCCTTCAGGCCCATCTTTTCCATCCAATGAAGAGCGCGCGGCACGCTCCGGGGACTGAGGATCATCACCATTCCCACTCCCATGTTGAATGTCCTGAACATCTCACGATCAGTGATCCGACCTTTACTCTGTATCTTCTTGAAAATGGGAGGCACACGCCAGGCCCCCTTTTGAATGCGGACCGATAGATGCGGAGGCAGTGTCCTCGGGATATTCTCGAAAAATCCTCCCCCCGTTATGTGGGCGAGGCCCTTTATGTTGATTTGCTTGAAGAGCTGGAGGAGAGGCTTCACATAAATTCGCGTGGGACTGAGAAGTTCTCCGCCCAACGGCCCCCTAAGTTCCCTTTCACTGAAGACCTTGCGGATGAGAGAAAATCCATTGCTGTGGACACCGCTCGAGGCGAGGCCCAAGACCTTATCGCCTTTTCGACAGGTTTTCCCATCGATGATCTTCTCCCGGCTGATCATGCCCACGCAGAATCCGGCCAGGTCGAGCTTGCCCTTTGTGTACATCCCAGGGAGTTCCGCCGTTTCTCCTCCGATCAGAGCACACCCACTCATTTGGCAACCCTTGGCAATTCCTTTCATCAACTCGTAAAGCGTCTTTGTGTTCAGCTCTCCACAGGCGATGTAATCCAGAAAAAGGAGGGGTTCAGCGCCTGTCACAACAACATCATTTACGCACATAGCCACCAAATCGATCCCCACCGTGTTGTATTTACCCTGCAGGTCCGCGAGCAAAAGCTTGGTCCCCACTCCGTCGGTCGCAGATACCAGGACAGGGTCTTTGAGTCTTTGGAGACGGGGCTGGAAGAAACCGCTGAATCCGCCGACCTTTCCTAAGACCTCTGGCCTGGATGTTTTCTGGAGGAGGGGTTTGATTTTTTTCAGAAACGCATCAGCCTTGCCGATGTCGACACCGGCTTTTTTATAGGTCAATGCATTCATGGCAGGTTAATAATTGTTTTATAACACCCTACCCCTCCCAAGTCAACGGGGTCCTTCAACCCTAAAAGGAGGATTTTTTGGGTGAACCCATTGTGGCATGTTTATTGCGAATGTATAATTGTAGGGTGATGGATAAATCTATTGTTGAGTTCACAAAAAAAACGATCGTTATATTCTTGGTATCAGTGTCCACTTTGATTCTTTGCCTCTATGGATACCAGGAGCAACAACAGCAGCTTCTGCCCCAAGAAAAATACGAGGTCAAGGTCCGCCTCATCCTGGTTGATGTGATCGTGACCAAGGACGGCGAATTCGTGAAAGACCTCTCCAAAGAGGATTTTGAACTCTATGAAGACGAAAAAAGAGTGCCCATAAACTCCTTCGAGCTCATAAGCTTTGACGAAAGAGAATTGACTATACCTGATGAAATCAACCCACAAGAACAATCCCGTACTCCTAAAAAGAGGCTGGCTGTCGTGTTCGACAGCATCAATTCTTGGAAAAGGGAGATGAAACGCGGGAGCGAGCAAATCGTTGACGACCTGGTGTCTATTGTTAAACTCGGTCATGAGGTCATGGTTCTTCAGCTCAATCCCTCTAGAGGAATCGAGATAATCCAACCCTTTACCACGAATGAAGATCTCATCAGGAATTCTATCGAGAGGGCCTCAGGAAGCATCTGGAAACTGGAGACTCATATCGAACCTTCTCGTGTCGAACAAACAGAGACAGAGCTAGAAACTCAGGCTCAACCCGAATCAGAAACCATGCCCAGTGAACGGACGGATATTGAAAGAGCTCTCGACAGCACCTACTTCGAGGATTTGCAAAGAATAGATTTTATCCACAGAGAGAGGCTAAGGTTTGAAAAAACTATTGGAGGGCTCCTCGCGACATTCAACGTGATGAGGGGTTTTCCCGGAAGAAAGTACATCCTCCTTGTGAGCGCGGGAATTCCGGATCTGTCACCTCCGGACATGTTTCCCAACATCAGGAGCGGCATACCGGGCGCAGACATCGAGGATGCCTACATCAACAAGGTCTGGGGGAAGATGGATGACATCCGGGTCTTCGATCCCTTCAACATCCTGGACAAGAACGCCTTCAAGAACGGCGAGGAAGTCCTCCGGGAGATCATCCGGTTTGCCAATGCCCAGAATATCTCCATCTATTCCTTCGACAGCAGCATCTTTGTTAAAAACATCTTTTCCGGAGCCTCTGCCGAATACTACCAACAGAACGAAATGGATCATCTCAGATTCCGCCAGGGAGACAAGATCAGAAAAGTCCAGAACCTGAGGTGGTTATCCGAAGATACGGGTGCGGATTCATTACGAGGCGCGAATAAATTGGGCGACTTCCAAAAAGTCATGGGTACGGACTTGAACCACTATTACCAATTGAGTTTTTATCCGCGTCGTGACCAAGCAGATGACCAATACCACAAGATCAAGGTTAAAGTGAAGCGGGGTGGTTTGGATACGCGTTTCAGAAAGGGCTACACGGACTACTCGGACAATGAGATGGACAAAATGATCCTCGTGACCGCCTTTTACAATCCGGAATTCTTCAAAGATCTTCCTTTCAAAGGGGAGCTTATTCCCTTCATCTCCGAATCCGGGAAATATGAACCCTGGATGAATATCGCACTTCCGGTAAAGGAGATATTCGAGGACCGATTTGTCGAGTATGCCCCAAAACTTTTTCATCTTCACATCTGGCTAAAAGACAGAACCAGTGGTGAAAAGGGTTTTAGCGGCAAAATCAACATCGGCTTGAATTTGAGCCCCAAGTTCATGGAATTCATCAAGAACATTGATTATCTCAGCTACCACTTCAAGGGGCCGGAGATCGAATTCCGGAATAAACAATACCACAGCGTGTTCGCTCTGTTCGATCCTCAAACGAGTGAGGTGGGCACCTGGGATACAGACGTTCATTTTCCCTCGCTCGAAGATATAGAGGAACGAATCCTCATAAACTGTGTTCTTGGAGACCTGACGGAAAATCCTGAAAAGGGAAAAAAGCGCTTCGCTCTATCCAAAAAAGACGGAGGCTTGGTCTGCGACCAGTACAAATTCTATCCAAAAGTGACAAACCAATTCGAAAGATGGGGGGAAGCATCCGTGTTCATGCAGGTCTACTTTCCTAATGGGAGAACGAACATCCAACCCGAATTCCTCTCCAGAGGGGAAGATATGCGGATATACCCGATAGAAGGAGAGTTGGTTGTCGATTCATGGAATAAGAGAACCAAAGTCTGGAGCAGTATCTACAAGCTCGATTTCAGCCCTTGTACCCTCGGTGACAATTCGCTTTTCGTTGAATTTCCCGAATCAGGAGACGGTTCTGAACCGTATATGAGCAAGGAGCTGAAAATGACCATCCTCCGATAAGATGGTTTATTTGTAAAAACTGCCGATACTTTTCATTAAAAAAACTTTCAATTCTTATTATCGGCATTTTTT
>WTAW01000305.1 GCA_013139435.1 Candidatus Aminicenantota bacterium
GGGCAATAAAAGAAGCTCAAGAGGTCAATCCTTCTCTTAAAACTTTCACCGTTTCTGCACTTAAGGGGATAGGCGTCGAAGAATTGGTGGGTCAGTTGATTTCTGCCCTCAAAAAACTCCGCAAAGACAATGCATGAACTCTCGGTCGTGGCCAACCTCTTCGAAATCCTCGAGGAAAAAGTACGGGAGAAAAAAGGGACAAAGATCTTCTCTGTCAAACTCCAGGTAGGGGCTCTAGCGGGTGTCGTCCCGGAAATGCTGATGACGGCTTTTGACATCTACAAGAAGGATACGATCGCATCCGAAGCCGAACTGGAAATAAAAAAAATCCCCCTCAAAGTCCAATGCAAGGATTGTCACAAGGTCATGGTCAAGGATGACTTCATCTTCATCTGTGACCAGTGCGACTCCACAAACCTCAAAACGCTTGAAGGGACCGAGATGATCCTCGAAAAAATGGATATCGAGGTCTAAACTTCCTATGAAAGACCTGAGAGCCATCGCCAAAAAAACAGTGCTGAGTCAGGCACAACTGAAAGAGATCGAGGATATCATCCTCAGTCATGGACATTATGCCAAAAGCACGGTCAGGGCTGAGATCGAATGGTTCTCGACCGGGTTGGGGATGGAAGCCTACTATTTTCAAACAACTCCTCTTAGGACGATCGCCAGTCACATCGAAGCCGTTAAATCAGCGGCTATTATGGCATCCCTCCAGAAAAAGACTGCCCTGCAGATAGACCTGGCCACAGAGCACAAAGATGAAGCCATCTATCTTGTGGACGACCAGCATTCACGGGCCCAGGAGATCGAGCGGCGGATCGAGGAAAAATACCCCAATTCCAGACTCCAGACGTACAGGACAACAGGAAAACCAAGGAGGGCGAAACATCTCCGGCTCTACCAGGTCAACAGGGCGCAGTTCTGTGCAGAAAAAGTCTATCCCGAAGAGACAGACCTCAAGAAAATCGCTTGCCGTCTTTTCTTGAAGACCACAACACAAGAAACGTACAAGCGTTACCAGGGCATCATCGAAAGATCCCAAGGCTGGGAGACGCCATTGATCGATGTTTCGCATAAAAAAGATTCCAAAGAACTCCGCATCATGGTGGCCGTTAACAGGGAATCCCCCTCCCGGTTTTTCTCCAATGTCTCCGATGTGTTCAACTCCCATGGCCTTTTTTCCAACCGCAAATACGTCGAACAGTTCGCCAACGGCAAGACCGTCTATACGTTTTATTTAAACGACATCCGCAACGAAAGGCTCATCCAGGACCTCATCGCCGACATAAGCCTTGTGTATGTTCTCCCGGATAGCCCTCTTTCAGAGCTCTTCAGAGAGGGAAAACTCAGCGCCCAGGAAATGGTCTTTGGAGTATCGGCTTGGAGTTTTGCCCATCAGTTCCTGAGCGAATACAACGAGGAATACCTCAAAGTCAGGAATTATCTCAAAGACTCTCCTGAGCTTTTGGGGATCATAAGGCAATTCAAAACCAGGCTGTCTAAGATGGCCTACGACGAGGCTAAGATCTGGGAAGCCCTTCTGAGCAATTATGTCTATGTTAAAGAGGCTTACAGGCTTTTTGAAATAAAGTGTAATCCCCATGTCAAAAATTTTGATTTCCAGAGTCAAATGGAAAAGCTCAAGAACGACATTTCCCGTTTTATCAATGTAGAGATCGACCGCAACATTTTTCAAATGGTCCTCTGCTTCATCGACGTCATCCTCAGGACCAATTTTTATAAGAGTGACAAGACCTCCATCGCCTTCATGTATGACCCGAAGTTTCTTAATCCCGTGGACTATCCGGAAGCTCCCTATGGGATCTTTCATGTCATTGCCACCGAATTGCGCGGCTATCACATAAGGTTCAAAGACATTGCAAGGGGAGGCATCCGCATCGTGCGCTCTAGTAATCTTCAAGGGTACATGAACAATTCCGATTTCATATTCGATGAAAACTACAACCTGGCTTTGACACAACAGAGAAAAAACAAAGACCTCCCTGAAGGAGGTTCCAAAGGAACCATCCTCTTGCGCTGGGGACATCAGGACAAGTCGGAATCCGCCTTCAAGAAATACACCAACGGTCTGTTAGACCTCCTCCTCCCCGATGAAGACATCGTCGATCACTACGGAAAGGAAATCATCCTCTTTTTAGGTCCTGACGAAGGAACCGCAGACATGATGGAATGGGCCTCAGAGAGGGCTCGGATCCTCGAGCACCCCTACTGGAAGGCCTTTTCGACGGGAAAACCTGTCTCTATGGGAGGAATTCCCCATGACCTCTACGGGATGACAACAAACTCCGTCCACCAGTATGTGCTCGATATCCTCAAGAAGACCGGAAAAAAAGAATCAGGAATCACCAAAGTGATGACAGGGGGCCCTGACGGAGACCTGGGCAGCAATGAAATCCTCATCTCCAAGGATAAGATCCTGGCTATTGTTGACGGCTCCGGAGTGCTTTACGATCCCAAAGGAATCAATCGGGAGGGACTAAGACGCCTGGCCAAGAAAAGAGAGATGATCGAAAAATTTCAAAGAGACCTCATCTCACCCAAGGGATTTCTCGTTACAATAAAAGACCAAGATGTCATATTGCCGGATGGAGAAAAAGTGCTCAGCGGACTCGAATTTCGCAATATGTTTCATCTGCATCCGAAGTTCAAGGCCGACCTTTTCGTCCCCTGTGGCGGGAGACCCGCTTCGGTAAACATCAACAACTGGATCCAGTACATCGACAAGAAAGGCAATCCTCGTTTCCAATATATCGTCGAAGGCGCCAATCTGTTTATAACTCAGGATGCGCGAATAAGGCTCGAGGAGCACGGGATCATCATGTATAAAGATGCTTCAGCGAACAAGGGGGGCGTCACATCTTCCTCATTGGAGGTCTTTGCGAGTCTGGCACTGGATGATCAAGAATATTCTAGCCTTATGTGCGTCAAAAACTCAAAAATTCCTCCTTTCAGGATAAGATATGTCGAAGAAATCTTGGAGATCATCAGAGAAAATGCACAGCTGGAATTTGAAGTCATCTGGGGGGAGAACGAACGCACACGCCTCCCACGCTCTGTTCTCACCGATAGGATCAGCGAAAAGATCAACGCTATTACCGACGCCATCAACACGTCAGATCTATTCAAGGATGAGGCGCTTTTCAGGAAAGTTATCGAGTGTTGCTGTCCTCGAGTGCTCATCGACCAGGTCGGATTCGATAAGATCCTCCAACGGGTTCCCCAGGCATATCTCAAGGCGATTTTCGCCTCACATCTTGCCAGTCGATATGTCTACAAACACGGTCTGGAAGCCAATGAAATCGACTTTTACGGCTACATCCGAGATTACCGATGATCGGCTTTGTGGGGCTTTTATATTTTTAGCGTTCGAGCTTTTCCATGAATCTCTTCAAATTGATGATGTATCTTTGATGATCTCCCTGACCGATAACACCGGTACTGTCAGAGGCCGTCACGGCAAACTCCAAGATCCGTTCCTCTCTCTTGACTAGAATCGCTTCAGCAGTCACAACTCCCCCGAGCGCCGTCGCTCTCAGATGTTCGACATCCACCCGGGTGCCCACCGTAGTCCACCCTTCAGGCAGGTACTCCTGGACCGCCTCGAAAGCTGCGGCTTCCATCAGGGCGATCATCATGGGTGTGGCCAAGACATCAACCCTGCCTGACCCAATCTCGCTGGCGGCGTGGGCTCTCTCGACAACCATCGTCTGTTTCGCCGAAACCTGATCTGGAATCACAAAATCCATCGTCTCACCTCTCTCTTCGTATGTCCTTGAGTGAAATTCTTCGTGAAGAAACATTTCTAAATCCGTTATCGTATGAAAACAAGTTGCGTTATTGAGACACTCTGATATCATTCATCAAGGATTTAGAGATGCTTAGCTTCTGTGATTGCACTTTCTCATCATGTTTATGTATATTATATGATAATATTATATGATATCTTAGCCTGGATTATTCATAAAAAATGGATAGGGAGAGAGACCTCTTTTACAGACGCT
>WTAW01000194.1 GCA_013139435.1 Candidatus Aminicenantota bacterium
TTCACGGACCGAGGTTATAGTAGCGGCGAGGAAGTGGCCCATGAAGCTGTAGTGAACTACCGCGAGTGGGCTACAACGAAGCCGATGCTGTGAGATCGGTTCGCCCGAAGGGTAAAAGATGCTGACATTATGATGTTTAAGATATTGAGTGTTTTTTAAATCTAAATATGTCAGCAGCTTTTATGAATAATTCAGGTATAATAAAAAAGAGATGAAAAAGAAAAAACTAGTCCTCATCGATGGGTTCTGCCTGTTGTACCGCTCCTACTATGCCATTCGCTTCCTGACTAATTCCGATGGATTCCCGACCAACGCCATCTATGGTTTTATCATGACCCTGAAAAAATTAATGGATCAGGAAGATCCGGATTATCTTGGAATCGTATTCGACACCAAAGGGCCGACGGCAAGGCACAAAATATACACAGAATACAAGGCGCACCGTAAGCCCATGCCCGAGGACCTCGTTGCCCAGATCCCTCCCCTGAAAAAGGTCCTCAAAGCCATGAACATTCCAACATACGAGAACTCAGAGCATGAAGCGGATGATGTTCTGGGGACTTTTGCCCATCATGCATCCAAAAAGGACATCCAAACCGTCATCGTTACGACCGATAAAGACCTCCTCCAGATGGTGGATCAAAACACATCGGTCTACAACCCAACAAAAGATCTTATCCTGGACGAAAAGGGTGTCAAGGAGCATTTTGGAGTCGCCCCGTCTCAGATTATCGATGTCCTTGCTCTGTGGGGGGACTCCTCCGATAACATCCCCGGAGTTCCCGGGATCGGAGAGAAGACGGCCAAGTCGCTGATCTCCCGATTCGACTCACTCGACAACCTGCTGGAACACCTCTCCGACATAGAAAAGGAGAGCCTCAGAAAAAAGATAGAAAACCACCTTGATGAGCTCCATCTGAGCCTGCAGTTGGTCACGATCATTAAAGATCTTGACGTCGAGTTCAGCCCTCGCGAGCTGGCGCTTTCGCCGCCCAACACAGATGACCTTCTCGCCCTTTATCAAGAACTGGGCTTTTCCTCCCTCGTTTCCGAACACATCAAAACATCAGCTCCCGCGCAGAAAAACTATATCACAATCCTGGATAAGGACGTTTTGCTACAAGTGATTTCTCAGATCAAAAAGGCCGGTTATGTCGCCCTGGATACAGAAACAGACAGCCCTTATCCTGCCCGGGCACGCCTGATCGGGATGTCCTTTTCTGTGGAACCTCACCAAGCCTTCTACCTTCCCCTTCGGCACGATTACCCCAACGCTCCGGATCAAATCTCCAAGAAAAAAGCCTTCCAGCTTCTCGAAGGCGTTCTCACCGACCCCAAGATAAAAAAGATCGGCCAGAACATCAAATATGACTTTATCGTCCTCCACAGAGAGGGCATCACTCTGGAGGGGATAGACTTGGATACCATGGTTCTCTCATATCTCTTGGAACCCAATTGGGGAAAACACAACCTGAACAAGCTGGCCACAACATATCTTCAGGTCGACACCATCCCTTACCATGAGATCGTAGGAAAGGGAAAGAACGAAGTCACCATGAACGTCTTGAGCATCGAAAAGGTGACACCCTACGCCTGTCAAGATGCAGATCTCGCCCTCCAATTGGGAACGTTGCTCTGGCCAAAAGTCAAAGAGAAAGGCGTTGACCAGCTCTATTTATCCCTAGAGCGTCCCCTCATCCAGGTCTTGGCGGACATGGAGATGTGGGGAGTCAGGATCGATCCCGAAGTCCTGAAGACCCTATCACAAGAACTCCAACAAGACCTCGCCATCCTCCAAAAGAAGATCTATGCGATCAGTCAAGAGGAATTCAACATCAACTCTCCCAAGCAGTTGGGAAACATCCTGTTCGAAAAGATGGGCATTCAGCCTTCGAGGAAAACGCGGAAAACAAAGAGCTATTCTACCGATATGAGCGTGTTGCAAGAGCTGGCCAAGGATTATCCAATCGCCCAACACACGCTGGAATTCAGGAAGTTTACCAAGCTGAAATCCACCTATTCCGACGCCCTCCCGCTCCTCATAAACCCGAACACTGGCCGGATCCATACCTCGTACAACCAGACTGTCGCAGCCACAGGAAGGCTGTCCAGCAGTGACCCGAACCTGCAAAATATCCCAGCAAGAGGTGAGCTGGGCAAAAGGTGCAGGCAGGCATTCATCCCCGACCCGGGAGATCTCTTTCTCTCTGCCGATTATTCCCAGATAGAGCTGAGGGTCTTGGCTCATCTCTCAGAAGACCCGGCGCTCATCGAAACCTTTCACCATGACCGGGATATCCATCAGGATACGGCATTACAGGTGTTCGGTGAAACATCATCCCTCTTCCCTGAGGAACAGCGCAGGCGTGCAAAGATCATCAATTTTAGCATTATTTACGGCACCTCTGCCTTTTCCCTGGCAAAAGAGTTGGGCACATCAACGTCTGAAGCCCAGGAGTTTATCGACCTCTATTTCGAAAGATATCCGAAGGTCCGGGAATTTTTAGAGACGTGCGTCACGGATGCCCAAACATCGGGCTTCTCTCAAACTCTATTCGGGAGGGTCCGGCCTGTCCCTGAACTCAAAAACGAGAACAGAATGGTCCAGCAAGCCGGCCGCCGCATCGCCCTCAACACACCCATTCAAGGAACCGCTGCAGACCTCATAAAGAAAGCCATGATCGACATATGGGAGGAAATGAAGAGCCGCAAGCTCAAGTCAAAGATGATCCTCCAGGTGCATGACGAGCTGGTTTTCGAAGTCCCTGAAAACGAGTGTGACCGAATAGAAACGCTGGTCCAAGACAAAATGGAGGAGGTCTTTCCTTTAAAAGTCCCTCTAAAGGTGCATTTAGGTTGGGGAATCAACTGGGCAGAAACCAAATAATCCAGGTCCGAAAGGAACCAACAGACATTACGGAATTCTCTGAGGATGCGGCATCAGAGGGATTTCTGGTAAACGCGGAATTTTTTGTAGATCTTTCCCCCCATCTTTTCCATCTCCGCTCTCACCTTGACATTCTCCTCCATCTCGTGGTGGGTGTCCATCATTTCCATACCCGCCTCACGAACGGTCATGATCATCTTGACGCCCATCAAGACATCAAGACCGAGGCCTCGATACTTTTCCTTGATCGCTCCGAGCAGAAGGTCCAGCTGCTTGGTTTTTTTTGCCGCTCTTAGGATCTTGAGAAATCCAAAAGGAAAGAGCCTGCCTCGTGCTCTCTGAATGCCTTCGGTCATATCAGGGATGCCCACGACAAAGGCGACGAGCTTGCCGTCTTTTTGGACCGCTTTAACGAACCTGGGATCGAGCACAGGATAATACCGCTTGGTCAACTCTTCCATCTCTTTCTCATCAAGGGGAGCATACCCGTAGATGTTGCTCTCTGTATAACATTCATTCATGAGGCGGAGGACGGGTTTTATCCACGGCTTGAGTTTTCTCTTATTCTTAAATTCCAGGACTTCAAAATTCCCCTTCTTCTTCATCCGTTCATAGATCTTTTTGTAAAACTCGGGCAACTCCTTGGGAATATCAAGTTTGTAAACAAAATAATCCACATCTTTGATATAGCCCAGCTCCTCAACCAGCCGGGGCATCCATTCGAAGTTACAGTAGGTTGCGATAGTGGCGCGGTTTTCAAAGCCTTCGATCAGAAATCCCTCAGGATCTTGATCTGTAAAGCCATAGGGCCCGATGACTTTTGTCATGCCGTGTCCCCGAGCCCATTCTTCCACCCGGTCGAGAAGCACGCGAACGACCTCTTCATCTTCCCATGTTTCCAAGTAGCCAAAGCGGGCTGTCTTCTCATCCCTGATCTCATTATACCTTTTGTTGATCACACCCATGATCCTGCCAACAGGCTGGCCATCTTTGGAGGCGAGAAGCAGGATGACATCACAGTGAGTGAATGACCTGTTCTTCTTTGGGTCGAAATACTTCCACTCATCGACGTAGATAGGGGGAACCCAGGTTGTGTGGTTGTGGTGTATCTTTTCGGGAAGAAAAATAAACTCTTTGAGATCCTTCCTCTTCGTAACTTCCCTGATTACAACATCCATTTTTATTCTTTGAGAAACACGTTTACAAATTTGCCCTATATTATACTATAAAAAAAATTTATTTATAACGATTAAAGCGAATAATCAAGCATAACCGAAATGGGCATGGGATCAAGCGATTTTAGTGTTGACAATTCCAATTAAGAATTAATACACTTGACTCGCGGTTCTGGCCACTTGAGATCATATGAGACGAAAAACCTTCCCCCATGGGATACATCCTCCTGAATACAAATCTTTAACGGAAGCAAAGGCACTAGAGGCTATGCCCCCTCCAGAAAAGGTCAGCATTCCTCTCCTCCAGCACTTTGGGAGTCCCGCAAAACCGCTGGTGAAAAAAGGAGAGGAGGTAAGCCTCGGACAAAAAATCGGGGAGAGCACCGCCCTATTTTCTGCGAGCGTCCACGCCAGTGTATCCGGCAAAGTCCTTTCCGTGGATGGCGTCCATCATCCATTAGGCAAGCCTATACCCGCTGTGACTATTGCCAACGACGGCGAAGATCGCCCGGCCCCGGAGATACAGGGATCTGCAGACCCTTTGAGCCTTGATCCCGAAACGATCTGTCAAATCGTCAAAGAGGCCGGAATCGTCGGCCTCGGCGGCGCCGCTTTTCCGACGGCGGTGAAACTCAGCCCACCAAAGGATAAGCCTATCGACACCGTGATCATCAACGGATGTGAATGTGAGCCCGTGCTGACAGCGGACCACAGGGTCATGCTGGAGTATACCGAAGATATCCTGAGAGGAGCAGAACTCGTTCGCAAAGCAGCGGGTGCGGAACGAACGATCATTGGGATTGAAGACAACAAAAAAGATGCCGTGAGGGCCTTCTTGGAGGTGATGGATAACGGCTCTGCCGAAATTGTCCTGTTGAAGACAAAATATCCCCAGGGAGCGGAAAAAAACCTTATTAATGCCATCCTCGGGCGGGAAGTTCCGCGCGGTGGGCTTCCCTTTGATGTTGGAGTTGTGGTCCAGAACGTGGGGACGGCAAAAGCAATCTGGGATGCCGTGAAGTTCGGCAAACCTCTCTATGAAAGGGCCCTGACCGCCGCAGGAGAGGGAGTCCGCGAGCCAAAAAATCTTATGGTCAGGATCGGAACGCCCTTCCAGGATGTTCTCGATTTCTGTGGTGGAATCGAGGACAACACAAACGTTCTGATAATGGGAGGGCCGATGATGGGCCTCTCTCAATGGTCTCCGGATGTCCCTGTCATTAAGGGAACCTCGGGCATCTTGGCCTGGACAGTACCAGTCCCGCCGATGGAGCACAGTTGCATCCGCTGCTCACGGTGTGTGGACCACTGCCCGATGAGGCTTGTCCCCACCCAGCTTATGAAGTATGTCAAATACGAATTCCTCTCGGACGCTGAGAATTGGGGAATCCTGGACTGTGTGGAATGCGGCAGCTGTCAGTATATCTGTCCCGCAGCGATTCCTTTGGTCCATTGGATCCGCCTTGGAAAAAACCAGGTCATGGGATTGAAACGGAAGAAGAGTGCCAACAATGCCGAATAGCGAATACATGATCCGTTCCTCCCCCCACTTTAAGGACAAAGATTCTGTCCCTAAAATCATGTATACCGTCATTATTGCACTTCTTCCCGCAGTGTTTACCTCTGTATACTACTTCAGACTCAAGGCCGTTGTTCTTTACTTCGCCTGCCTGGTGGCCTGTCTGGCGACGGAAGCGATCTTCCTCTGGGTCAGGAAGAAGCCCTTCCAATCCCTTTGGGATGGGTCGGCTGCGATCACGGCATTGCTTCTGGCGATGACTTTACCCCCCGATCTTTCCTTGGATCTGGCTGTCATCGGTTCGGTCGTTGCCATCGCAATAGGAAAGCAGGTTTTTGGAGGTTTGGGATATAATATCTTCAACCCGGCACTGGTCGGAAGGGCTTTTATCCAGACGGCCTTCCCCGTGGCCATGACTACATGGATCCCTCCTGTGACTCTACACGTGGACACGGCGACTTTTGCTACGCCTCTGGGCAATCTCAAGTTCCAGGATGCTGTAGTCCAGGGGACACTCGCCCCTCTCAAAGACCTCCTCTTGGGAAATACCGGGGGGTGTTTGGGAGAGACCTCTGCTGTCGCCCTCTTCATCGGCGCATTGATTCTGCTCACCAAAAAGACAATCAACTGGCGGATCCCTGTCGGGATCATCCTGGCCCTGAGTGTTTTTACAGGATTATTCTGGCTCGTGAACCCCAATAAATTCGCTACTCCTGTTTTCCATATCTTAGCGGGAGGCCTCCTGATCGGAGCCTTTTTTATGGCCACCGATATGGTGACCTCACCCATCACACCCAGGGGCACCTGGATCTATGCGCTCGGGATAGGTCTTATGGTGGGCCTGATACGCCTGTTCGGAGGATTCGCAGAGGGAGTGATGTATTCGATTCTCTTCATGAACACCATTGTCCCGCTTCTCAATCGCTCCTTCCGGCCACGCATTCTCGGAGAAAGGAGGAAGCCCCAATGAGCCTTTCCTCCAGAATGATCCTCGTCCTCACTACTGTCGGGTTGATCTCCGGAGGATTTCTTGCCGGCGTGGCAAAGCTGACCAAGGAACGGATCGCGCTCAACATCCAGGCAGAGATCGAAGAGGCTATCAAGATCGTTGTCGACGACGCAGAGGTCAGCACTGTATTGTATGAAGAGGAAGACCTGGTCATCTACAGGGAGATGGAAGACGATGGTCAGCTCGCAGGATATGCCATTCAGGCGACGGGCGTGGGTTTCCAGGATAAGATCACCCTGATGTTTGGATTGGATGAAACGCTGACAAAGATCACCGGCCTGACCATCATAGACCAAAAAGAAACTCCTGGTTTGGGCGCCAAGATCACAGGATGGGATGCCTTCCTCCAGTTTTGGGAAGACAGGGATGCGACCGGCTTGCTCATCCTGCGAAAGCCTCCGGTCCGCACGCCCTCAGAGCTTCTGGCTACAGAAATAAACTCCATCACAGCCGCAACGATTTCCTCAAGAAAAGTTCTGGAGATCGTCAATCTTTCTCTTGAAAAAGTGAGAGGGCTCATAGCGGAGGGAAAGATCCCAAGCGAGGAACACGATGACCACTAAAACCATCCGAGCAGAATACCTCAAGGGACTGTGGGATGAGAATCCCGTTCTCAGGCAGCTCCTCGGCCTGTGCCCGACGCTGGCGGTCACGGGAACCGTCATCACGGGGCTGGCCATGGGGCTGGCCACAACTTTCGTGCTGATCCTCAGTTCGCTCGTGGTCTCATCGATCAAAAAGCTCATTCCCGCTCAGGTCCGCATCGCCACATACATCGTTGTTATCGCCAGTTTCGTAACCATCGCCGACCAATTCCTGAAGGCTTTTTTCTATCCCATCTCGGAGGCCCTGGGTCCCTATGTCCCACTCATCGTGGTCAATTGTATCATCCTCGGCCGCCAGGAAGCCTTTTCATCGCGGAATTCTATCGGCCGGTCGTTGATCGACGCCCTGGGCATGAGCACAGGGTTTCTCCTGGCCCTTCTTGTTCTCAGCTCCATTAGGGAAATCCTGGGAGCGGGAACATTTCTCGGATACCAGGTTATGGGCCCCTGGTTTAAGCCCTGGATCATCATGATCCTTCCTGCAGGCGCCTTTATCACTTTGGGAATCCTTCTCGGGATCGCACTGAAGATCGAGAGCAAGACAAAGAGGAGTTGAACGTGGAATTGATTGCCATCTTCATTTCTGCAGTACTCGTGCAGAACTTTGTCCTGTATTACTTCCTCGGTATCTGCCCTTTCCTGGGCGTGAGCAAAAAAATAGACTCCGCTCTTTCCATGGGCCTGGCCGTTACTTTTGTCATGTCCATAACAGCCGTGGTGTCCTGGTTGATCAATAACTTGATCCTCATCCCGTACGACCTGGGATATCTTCAGATCGTTTCTTTCATTCTTGTGATCGCGTCGCTCGTCCAACTGGTCGAGATGTTCATCCGAAAGATCAGCCCTCCCCTTTATCAGGCGCTGGGCATTTATCTTCCATTGATTACCACCAACTGTGCCATCATGGGCTTGGCCCTGATCGCAGCATTAAACGGATACAGCTTTGTGGAAACCGTGATTTTCGGTTTTGGGTCAGGGATAGGATTTACCCTGGCCATCGTGCTGATGGCCGGAATCCGGGAGCAACTGGACCTGTCCGACGTCCCCGAACCGCTAAAAGGAGCGGGAATCGCCCTCATTGTCGCCGGGATCATGGCGTTGGCTTTTAACGGATTCATAGGAATGCTGACATGACAGAGCTCCTCGTTCCGATCCTCACCATGACGGCACTCGGCTTCCTGTTCTCTACAGGGTTGGTTTTGGCATACAACAAACTCAAAGTCGAAGAGGACCCAAAAATAGAGAGAGTCTCCGAAATCCTTCCTCAAGCCAATTGTGGCGCCTGTGGCTATTCAGGATGCCGGGCATTCGCAGAGGCGGTCGTCAAGGGCAAGGCTCCAGTGACTGGTTGTCCGGTGGGGGGAGAAGAAACCGTCGCCCTAATCGCAGAGACCTTGGGTGTCGATGCGGGTGAAATGATAAAAATGGTGGCCCGGCTCCACTGTCGTGGCACGATCGAAGCCGCCAAGTCGAGAGGCTGCTACTCCGGAATCCCGACCTGTTATGCCTCCCACCTGATCGGCGGGAACAAACAATGCTCCTACGGTTGTTTGGGCTACGGAGATTGCGTCAAAGTCTGTCAGTTCGACGCACTTTATATGGATGAGAGTGGACTCCCCGTAGTCAGGGAAGACAAGTGTATGGCCTGTGGAAAGTGTGTGGATGCCTGTCCGAGGAACCTTTTCGAGCTTCACCCTCAAGCGCAGGAAGTCCTCGTTTTCTGCCGCTCCGAGGATAGAGGGCCTATGGCCAGAAAGGTTTGTAAGGCCGCTTGCATCGCATGCAGCATCTGCGCCAGAGCATGCCCCGATGCCATCGTGATGGAAAACAATCTGGCCGTTATTACGGATTTCAAGAAGATCGATCCGGATAAAATACCGGATATAGAAAAATGTCCGACCGATGCCATCGGGCGGATACATAAAGATGAGGAGATCGATGAAGGATAAGGGGACTGTCCTTTCCACAGAGAACGACTTCGCCCGTGTGGAAGTAGCTTGCCTTGAAGCGTGCAAAGACTGTTCGGCCGGCGGCTTGTGTATCGGGCAAAAAAACGATAGAGGTCTTCTCTCTGTGAAGAACCCTCTTCACGCCAAAACAGGAGACCTTGTCTTGATCGATATCCCGGAATCCCACTATAGCAAAGCCCTGATTCTGCTTTTTGGAGTTTTGCTCTTCGCAACCCTTGCGGGGATGGGATTGGGTTATGTCTTTTCTCCGGTCCTCCCCTTGTCTTCTTCGGAATCAAGCATTCTCGGCGTTTGCTTCGGAATCGCGCTTGCAGGGATAGGGCTCTCCCGGCGCTTTAAAAGGATCAACAAGGAATCTCTATATCCGCAAATAACCGAAATCTTAAACAAAGGAGGCATTCATGGATAGACGCCATTTTTTTCAAACCTTACTCTCGGTCCCACTCCTCACGCCCCTGCTGCTGGCTTCCCAATCCCGTGAATCCGACCGCGAGATTATCCTGATCTCAGACACGCCGCACACACATCTTCCCCTTCTCCTCAAAGAACTCCTCCGAAACCGGACAGACACACCACGTTCTTTTGCTTTTGGTGACTCCTCCCCCCACACAAATAAACTGACACACATGCTCTCCCGATACGGTTGGCAGTTTGCCACAGATCCCTCTGTCGCGGATTTACAAATATCCTTCAGGACCTTGCTCCGGCCCGCACGCCCTTCATTTACTCTTATTAAAGACGGGACAATATGGGATGTCCGATCCTGGAACCTCCGTTTGCTCTGGCAAGAGATGGCGCAAAAACACACCTCTTCCTCATTCCTTACCGTCGCATCTGTGAAAAGACAGGAATCCGAGAGGAACGCCGGCGAATTCGTCACTGTCTATATGAACGGCCATAAAAGGGAAACTTTTGTCCTCAAAGAAAACACCCGGAGAGCTTACTCCACACACTTGGGGCACATCACAGTTCAAGTCGCAAACGGCAATGCCTGCATTGTGGAATCTTCCTGCCGTCACAAAGTCTGTCTCTATTCTCCGCAAGCCTCTCTTTCGGGCGAGCGCATCATCTGCGCGCCCAACCATTTCCTTCTCGAAGTCCAGGGGAACGCCGTCGACACTGTTATCGGTTAAGCCCCAAGGAACTCTTCGTGCAGATCGGTGAGGGGAGGACTGTTTCCGCAATTGCTTGGAGAGCGGCCTTATGAGGTTAGAGTTCCTTCACATAGATATTCCTAAAAGACACAGGTGATGTGCTGTCATGGTTTTGGAGGCCGATATACCCTTCTGCTGCAAAATCCTTAATTTTTCCCCGGGGTTCAGCATCCCAATCGATCACTTCCTTCCCATTCAATTCGACCTGGATATGATCTCCCCGGAAAGTGATCTTGTAATGATTCCATCCGCCCGTTTTTTTAAAGGCATCCGCCCCTGGCGCTTCAGCATCATAAACGGCACCCGTCTTGTTGATCCCGCTCCCAGTGTCATAGATCTGGACCTCAAACGAGTGATAGATATAATCATCGCTGGAGGGAACTTCTGGGAGTCTGAGGAAAATCCCTGAATTGGTGTCTGCTTTGGAACATTTAAACTCCAGCTCCAGGATAAAATCTTTGTATCTTTTCCTGCTGTACCAAAAAACCCCCATTCCCCCTTGGCTTTTAAGCGCGCCCGATCTTTCATCGAGCACAAAATATCCCGGGCCATAATGATTCCATCCGTGTTTGGAAAAGCTCCCATTCTGCCATTTGAGGATCTCCTCGTAATCCAAATAATACGTGATGCTATTGATGTAATCCATTCCTTCCTTTATCGGGGGAGAAGGATCGAGGGCGTCGGACTCCCTCTCATGTTCGACAGTAAGATATCCCCGGAAATTCTGCCTGGTCAGTTCAGCAAGGATGTCGTGGACATTGGCCTTTCCCTGTCCGAAGGGGACATCCTCGGCCTCCGCCACGCCGAATGCATCCAAGTCCTTCAAGTGCACATCGATGATGCGCCCTTCGAGTTTCCTGAGGCCGTCCAAAGGCTTCACTCCAGATCGCATCCAATGGCCGGTGTCCACACACGCCCCGATCCGTACGTCCAGTCCCTTGATCCTTTCTAAAACCGTTTCTGGGTGCGCGTATTTCGAAGGCATGGGGTGGTTGTGGATCGCAATATTGATGTCGTACTCTTGGACCATTCGCTCCAAGAGAGAGAAATCCTCAAACTTGGGTTCTGTAACCACAGTCCGGATCCTCAGTTTTTTGGCAAACTCAAAAACTTTACGTATGTCCTCTTCGGTGTTATCAAAATCGACCACACCATATGCGATAAGGCTCTGACCATTTTCCCCCAGCTTTACGTTCACCCATTGGATATGTTCCTCGCTGAGGTTGTGGTCAAACTTGATCTCGGGCTCATCTGGTCTCAACACTTGTCCAGGATAGGGCTGAAGATAATCCACCCCTAGCGCTTTCGCCTTTTCAAGCGTCTCTTGGAATGAATATTTCCTGAAGGTCCAACACTGGATGGCAATCGGGAATTTTCTTATACGAACGTCTTTGTATTCGGAGGCCTCCATGGGTAACTCCGCCTCCGCCTTAGCTCTGTCCATTTCTTGCAATTTTGGTAAATCGAAAACCGCAAAGCCAGCCGCAGCTAAAAGAAAAATCCCTAAAATAACAAAACCTTTTTCCCTCATCTTTTCTCCTCTCTAGGGTAGAATTCTTGCTATGAAAAAAAGTCAGACAATTCTTTTCTGTACAGGGTCCCATTCCATACGGCGGCCTTCAAGATAGGACTTGGTGACCATGTGGCATGTGATCGCTTCCTCGAAGCCTCGGTCGATATCGCAACTCGGTTTCTCCCCTGTCCGGATACAATCGATCCACTCCTTGACATGAAGATGGGAGAGGTCGACTTGCCTCCCTCCCTGGTATGTGTACATCAGTCCTTTGGTTGCAAAATATTTTTCTGTGGCCGAGGTGATCGTATCGATGCCTTTGGAGCCGGGACGGTAGGAGAAGAGAGGCAGCGAGGTGTCGATAATGCCCGCTTTGATCTTTTCCTCAAACCTTGTGGAATCGTAGTCGGCGTTAACCGTTAGGCCACTCCCGACTTCCATGGATGCATCGTGCCCCATAAAGACACGCCCACGCCCTCTGCTGTTAGCAAGGGTCGCACTGTAGACTAAGGTCAAGTCTCGGTCGGGGTACTCACAAACAGCCTGAAAGAGGTCCGGCACATCTCTCCCGTCTTTGAAGAAATAAACGCCTCCCGAGGACACGACCGTCTTGGGAATTCCCATCCCCAGGATCTGATTGACAGCATCAAACTCGTGCGAGAAAAGGTCTCCAGACAGCCCTGTCCCATAATCATACCAACAGCGCCAACGGAAAAACCGCTCCAGGCTGAAGGGGACCCTGTGAGGTGCAGGGCCCTGGAATTGCTCCCAATCGATCGTTTGGGGGCTGGCATCCTTATGAATGCTGTACACCCATGCGCCGTTGGGCGAGTTGCGATTCGTCGTTGTTTCAACAAGGGTGATCTTCCCGAGGATATTTTTATCCACGATCTGCTTGGCTCTCCAGAAAGTCTCTTGCTGCGGATTTTGATGCCCCAGCTGGAACACCATCCCGCTTTTCTTAACAGCATCCGTAAGGGCATACACCTCTTCTTCGGTCCTCGTCATACACTTTTCTAGATAGACATGTTTTCCGGCATTCACCGCATCGATGGCCATCTGTGCGTGCCAGTGGTCAGGGGTGGCGATGATCACCGCATCGATGTCTTTGCTGTCCAGCATGTCTTGATAGCTCCGGAAGCGTTTAGCTCCCTTCAAATTCCCTGCCCCGCCTCCAGGCCGCCTATCATTCAGGGATGCGGCCAGGCCCCGTTCCGCACGGACATCGAACACATCGCAAACTCCTGTCAACAGGACGTTCAAATCCTCCTGGTTCAAAAACCCCTGGATCCCTCTCTGCCGCCCCGCTCGCTGTGATTTGCTCCCTCGGATCTCGAAAAAGCCCTGGTGTGCAAAGCCCATTGCTCTCACAAGATGCTCTCCTCTTCCTCCGTTCCCGATAATCCCAATCCGGAGCAACTCCCCGGGCTTTTTGAGAGAGGCCCTCACTCGCCCCGTGTCTAGTTCTCCTTCAAGGCCCAGCTCCTCCAGCAAGCTCTTTCTCCTCTCTGCATCCCATGTTTTTTTCTTGGCAAGACCGTAGAAAAAGGCCCCTAATACAGGGATGGAAGCCAGGGCTTTGAGCACATCTCGTCGCCCGGTGTTTACTTCCTTATTGGGTTGGGAAATTTCTTTGATTCCCCTTCCGTCGTTCTCTTGATCCATTCGCTCCTCCAAAACTCGGTGGGTTCTATTGTCCTGCTTTTTTTCTTTTCTTTAAGATGATTCTGTCCAGACCCATTATCTTTCCGGTCGGAAAGGCAAGCAAAATGCCGAGTGCCGCCATTTCGATCAAGATCTTATTGACGACCAAATAGCTTCCCTCAGACGGCACGGAATAGGAGTATCCGACAAAGGGAGGGTTGCACACATAATAGATCAACAGAAGAAGGATCCCTGCAATGCAAGCCCAAGATGTCAACAGGCCTGTGATGAGAGCCAGCCCGATAGCGATCTGCCCCCAAATATTGAGGAAATCCACTATTTTTAACAGCGAAGGATTATCGGTGATGGCCGTAAACACTCCTGAAAACAGCCATTTAGACTCTGATAGATATCCCGCCGATGTCCAATAGGGATTGAGTAGCTTCGCTATCCCTTCATACAAAAAATGCCATCCGATCAACATCCTGAGAAAAACGAGTGTAAACGTCTGAAACACCGAGTACTTCTTGGCCCGTTCTGAACGCGTCAGGGAATCCTCTCGCATAATAGTCCTGCCTTTCATCGAAATTCGATTCAAAACGCCAGAATGGCATCCCTTTTATGGTGGTGTATTTCTGGTCCTGTACAACCTGCGTTTACGCGCGTGGCAGGCCAGGGCCTGCTCTTGATCTTGCGAAAGAAAAACAATTCGTGCATTCCATCCCGACGCAAAAACAATATACAGGTTTCTAATCTTTGTCAACGATTAGAGATGCTTACAATGACGTAAATAAGTTTGACATTTATCTGATTTTTAAAGAGAATGATTTGAAGAACACGCAAAGGAGAGAGACATGGATAGACGTCGTTTTTTTTCAACATTTCTTGCTCCTCCTCTTCTGGCTCCGCTATTGTGGGCAGCAAGGAGAGGTCAAAAGGGAAGCACCCTCTATATTATCGGGGAAAACCCCCATCTCTTCTTTTCTCCTCTCCTTGCAGAATTTGAAAAACCCGCTCCAGCAGGGGAAAAAAGGTTCCGGTTTCTCTGTTCCCACCCCCAGGAAGACAGCTTAAAACAAATCCTCCTCCAACAGGGATGGCAAAGAGGTTCAGACTCGAATCACACAGAGTTGTCCATCTCCTATCGCCGTCTTGAGGTCAATGCGCTTCCGTCGTTTACAATGGTCAAGGGCGGCAAAGTATGGGACATGAGATCTTGGAGGCTCCGTTCTCTATGGGAAGAGATGAAAAAGAAAGATCCCCCGTCATCCTGCCTCACTGTCGTCTCCTCGAAAAACCAACACTCTCGTTTGGCGGCAGGTGATTCTGTCTCCGTCTATATCGAAGGACTCAAAAGAGGAGCGTATTCTTTACGAGAGGAGCGATCTGTATCTTTTCCCGGACAGAACGGGCCCATTACGATTCACATCACTGGCGGTGAAGCTCGGGTTATGGAGTCCTCATGTCAAGGCCGTATATGTCTCTACTCTCCACCCGTTTCGCGCGCCGGTGAGCGCATTATCTGTGCTCCCAACCATTTTTTCATGGAAGTTCAGGGTTCCTCCGTAGATACGGTCATTGGGTAAAAAGCGCTGGGCCCTCCTCTGTGTCCTCTGTGTTCTCCTTGCCAACTGTGCACCCAAAGAAACCTGGAATACAACGACCTTTATTTATTTTGATACGGTGTGCGAAGTCAAGGTCCTCTGTTCATCCTCGCAATTTAAAGAGGTAAAAAAGGCTGTCCAAGAGATCTTCACAGATATCGAAACACACTTCTCCCCCGAATCAACAGATTTGACTTCTCCTGAGGTTCTTTCCCTCTTCCAAAGGGCTTATGCCGTTTATCAAAACTCTGAAGCAAAATTCGACATTTCTGTGGGAGCCCTCTCTCGGGTTTGGGGATTTCATGATCAGTCATTCCGCATCCCCACTGTCGAGGATTTAGACAGAGCAAAAAACACGATCGGCATGGACAAGATCCATATCCTAGAAGGGCGTCTCGTCCTCGCTCAGGGATCACAGCTGGACTGGGGGGCTATAGCCAAAGGATCTGGCATCGACCGCGCTTGTTCAGCCCTAATAGAAATGGAGATTGCAAAGGGATTCGTGAATGCCGGTGGCGACCTCTACTGTTGGGGAACAAACCCTAAAGATCTTCCTTGGAAGATTGGCATCAAGCATCCAAGAAAATCAGGATTCTCAGGAGTTCTTTCCATCTCCGATGAAGCCGCAGCGACAACCGGCGATTACCAGAGATATTTCGTTGAAAAGGGGGTCCGTTACCACCACGTGTTTGACCCCCATTCCGGCTTTCCAGCAAGAGGAAAACAGAGCGTGACGGTGGTCGGCCCTGAAGCAGCACTCTGTGATGCACTGTCGACGGCCTTGTTTGTGTCCACACAACCACAAAAAATCCTCGGTTTATACCCCCAGTACGGCGCTATCCTCATCGGTGCTGACGGAAATATCTCATCTCTGGGGAAACCCATCTCTTTTGAGCCTTCTGAGTAAAAAGGCTATATCTTCATGGGCATCAGGACATATAGATACTTGATCGCGCCCTCTTCATCGGGCCTTAGTAAGACGGCGCTGTTTTCATCCTTCATTTCACATCGCACTCGCTCTGATTTGACGGTCGTCAGAAAATCAAGGATGTATTGGGAATTAAAGCCTATCTCAAAACTCTCGCCGTCATAATCGACATCCACTTTGTCGCGCGCTTCTCCTATTTCTGGGTTTGAGGAAAAAAGCCGGATCTGTTTCTTCTCTATGTTAAACTTTATTCCTCTTGAACGCTCTGTAGATAACAGGGAAACGCGGCGAATAGCATCTGTGATCTCCTCGCGGGAAAAAACTATGACGTTTGTATTATCCTGAGGAATGACAGCATCATAGTTGGGAAATTTTCCTTCGATGATCCTTGACATCAGAGTTCGGTTATTCACTTTGAAGAAGAGGTTGTTCTCATCTAAATCGAACTCGATGGTCTCATCATCAAACTTTCTCAGTTCATTGAGCGTTTTTTTCGAAACAATCCCCTTGATCTCTCCCTCGACATGCAGATCATCTAACATCATGGATGTGTAGGCTAACCGGTGACCGTCGGTGCTTATCATCTCTATGCTGTTATCCTTGAGGATCATCAAGGCCCCATTCAGATAGTACCTCTGTTCTTGTGTGATGGCAAAATACACTCTTTCGATCATATCTTTGAATTTTTCCAGTGGAAGTACGATCTTCTTTTCAAACTTTGGCTCTGGAACTTGAGGATAATCTTCTTTGGGCAAGCAGAGAACTTTAAACTGACTTTCCCCAGAGATAATCTCCATGACGAGACTGTCACTCTCATGAAATGTCACTTTTTTATCTCCAGCTAACGACTTCACGATCTCGAACAGCTTTTTACCGGATATTGTGATGGACCCCTTTTCCTCGATTTCCGCAGGGAAGTGGGTTTTGAGACCAACTTCGAGGTCTGTCCCTGTGAGCTCGACCTCATTCTCTGAAGTATTGATCAAAATGTTGGCAAGGATAGGCATTGTGTTCCTTTTTTCCACAATGCCTTGGAGGAGTTGAAGCTCTCTTTGAATGTCTTCTTTATCGATCGAGAATTTCATTTTTCCACCTTTCCTATTGGTCTATTATTCTTTAATAAATATAAATAAGATTAAATAAATATAATAATAAAAGCAAATGAAAATGTGAAAAACTCCCGTAATTTACTGATTTTCTAACGAATATAGCTAATTATACTGTTAATTTCTTTGTTAAATTCGGGGTCTTTCATTCTTAATTTCTCGATCTTGCGGACACTATGTATGACTGTAGTGTGGTGTTTTCCACCGAATTTTTTACCGATTTCTGGAAGAGAAGTTTTCGTCAGCTCTTTGGAGAGATACATGGCGATCTGACGGGGGAATGCGACTTTTGGAGAATTGTTTTTGGCTTTCAGTTGGGAGAGCATGATCTTGAATTTATGACAGACGATCTTTTGGATCTTTTCCACGGTTACGATGTGAGAGGTAGCGTCCAATAAGCTTTTAAGGGCTTCTTTGGCCAAGTCTAAATCAATGTCCTCTCCCTTGAGAGAGGAATAGGCGATGACGCGGCGAAGATACCCTTCAAGCTCCCTGATGTTGGAACGGACTTTATCTGCGATGAAGAGGGCTACACTCTCAGGAAGGTCGATCTGCTCCAATGCCGATTTTTTCTTAAGGATGGCGATGCGGGTTTCGATATCGGGAGGCTTGAGGTCGGCGATCAACCCCCATTCGAACCGAGAGCTGAAACGCTCTTCGAGATTGGGGATCTCTTTGGGCGGACAGTCACTGGAGATAACGATCTGTTTTTGGCTGTCGTAGAGGTGGTTAAAGGTGTGAAAAAATTCTTCTTTGGTTCTTTCTCTCCCGGATAGATAGTGAATATCGTCGATAAGAAGGACGTCCATACTGCGGTATTTTTGGCGGAAATCAAGGATTTTTCCGTATTGGAGATGATTGATGAGGTCGTTCATGAACTTTTCGGTTGTGATATAGAGTATCTTAAGGCTGCGACTGTTATTTAATATGTTGTGGCCAATGGCATTCATTAGATGAGTTTTGCCCAAGCCAGCACCACCAAAAATATAAAGAGGATTGTAGGATTTTGCTGGATTTTTAACCACAGCCGTAGCTGCGGCATGAGCAAATTGGTTGCATGAACCGACAACAAAGTTTTCGAATGTGTAATTAGGATTAAGGTTGGGATTGAGGAGTTGCCCGTGTTTTGACTTCCGCTCCTCAGGAGACCGGCGGATGAAAGGGGAGGAAGTATCGTCCACAATATATTTGATCTCATAGGACTTGTCAAAAAGATCTTGAGAGATCCTTCTGACCAGGCTCGTGTAGTGAAAAGAGAGCCAATCTTTAAAATAGGAGTTGGGCACTTTTATGTAGAGAGAGTCCGATTCTTCGCCGATATAGACCGTGGGAGAGAACCAGGTCTCGAAACTGTTTTTGTCTATTTCGTTTTGGATCTCATTCTGTATTTTGAGCCAAGGGTTGTTTTTATCTTTGTGTTCCATCGGTTTCAATGAGATTTCCACAGAAATTTTCACACCTGTGGAAAACCTTCATAGATGCTGAGAGTGGGTTGCGAGAAGGCCCAAATATAATAGCACCACAAAATCCCATTTTCAAGCGGAATTCATGAAATATTCAAAAAAAATGTCGGCACTATTGTAAACGACATGATATCAACACGTTGCAATAATGAGTACCTTTAGAGATAGAATTAGTGGAGATGTTTTCGCTCCAGTCAGATTTTATACGCCGCCCTCCCACCCATTGATATATTCAAAAGGATAGCCCCTCTTTTTCTTATTATGCGCTGCGGAACTCCGCACGTTTACTCAATTCCTCACAAAGATGCTCCTCAGCTTGTGTAGCTATTCCGTTGGAGTCATTCATGCTCAATCAGTCCTCGCGCCCGGCTATGTCGGGGACCCTCGGCGGTGATTCGAGGAAGGCTTGGTAGGTTGGGTCGGGATCTTTAATTGAAACGAAACAATAAAGAGCATTAACAAATATGCTTCAAGACAACCAACATTGCTTCAAGGTATCAATTTATTATATTTCAACAAATTCCGTGCACCCTTTATATAAAATTCACTATTCTCGATATGCTTATTATCTACGACCTTTTCCAAACCTTACTTTTTCAGGATCATAGATTTGCCCGGATTTGATTACTCTATAGATTTTCAAAGTGTTTTTAATGTCATCAAGAGGATTTTCGTTTAAAATCACCAGATCAGCAAATTCACCCTCTTTTATTGATCCAATCTGCTCTGGTATCCCCAATAACTCTGATGCATTAGAAGTGGCGATTTTAAGGACCTCCATAGGAGTAAGACCTGTAGAGCAGAGGAGTTGCATTTCCTCATGAAGACTGTACCCTGGAATCGTAAAGGGAACAGGAGAGTCGGTACCCGCAGCAATTTTACCTCCTTTTTTAAAGAAATCGTTGAACCATCTCTTTTCTCTTTCAAAACTCAGAGCAAAATTATTACAGTCCTCTTGGTTCCACTCATCCGTATTAAAACCGGGGTCTAAACTAAAACGTCTAAACATTTTAGGAAGTCTGTCCCATATGAATTCCAATTCTTTTTTTCTCTCAAAAGGCTTTCGGACATTATCAGAAATAAGAGTTGAGACAACAAAAACATCGTTATCAATCAATATTTTCATTACATCTTCAGCTTTATCATCATCAATGTTTTTCCAGATGACAAATTGCCAGTATCTGAATCTTTGGAAAAGATCATCGTCATCGTAGTCATCTGGAAGATCTAAAGGCGATTTTAAACAAACCTCAGGTATGCCTATTCCATGCTCGATTGATCGGACTCCTAATTCTGCGGCCTTTATGGCTCCAACATCCCTCACATGTCCTATTACAGGAATATTATGTTGTTTTGCGACTTCAACAATGGCTTTTAAATCCTCATACTTAATTCTGTTGTAGACTTTAATGTGATGAACACCCTGGGAAATTAATTCTTTTGATAGCTCTGCAGCATGCTCAGGACCCCGTATTTTCCATGGGTTCTCTTTTTCGGATTCTTTCACTACGCTCTCAAGAGGGCGGTTTCCCCAAAATATCCGGGGGCCTACGAATTCCCCCTTTTCAATCTTTTCAACAAAATATTTCATTACTCTAATAATATTCCCACAATCCCTGACGGTTGTAACACCATAAGAAATAAGATATTTGAGACTCCAGAACTCTATATGAATATGCATATCGATCAAACCAGGAATTATATATTTCCCACTGCATTCAATAACATCAATATCAGGAGGAAGATTAAACTCGCCTTTTTTACTTATTTTTATTATTTTTTCATTCCTGATTACGACTACACTATTCTTCAATATAAACTCGGTTTCTGGATTTATGATAGTACCGCCAACAAGGATTAAAGGTTTGTCAGAACTCTGAGAATTCTCTGAGAAAGATGGAGAAATTAGAATCAATAAAATGAAAAAATATATTCGCCCTAAAAATTCTTTGTATTTCTTATTATTAGCTAACATGTTATTAGCTAACATGTTCATTTTCTCATTAAAAGTTTTGTGTCAAGATAGAAATTTTCTGGTTTTGATTAATTTTCGTTTTTTATTGTCTTCTATCATTCCATCATTTAGCAGACAAGTGTCCCCTGCTCCATGCTAAGATACATATAGCACAGGAAAAATTTGAAGTCAAAATAGGGCATAATCATCATAAATCTCATTAGCCAGCCGGATAGAACACCCACCTTTATGGTTCCTAACATCACTCCCCCTTTGCTGACAACAGCCGGCATTTTGTGAATCTATGTAGCGATATGGTGCTAGAATTTATATAATTAGATATA
>WTAW01000246.1 GCA_013139435.1 Candidatus Aminicenantota bacterium
GAAGGATCTTTGTGTTAAAATCACGGACCGCCTCAAGACCGATTCTCTTGTACAACAACGCTATTGTCTCTACCAATACAAAAGAGCTCGCATATAACTGAGCTCTATTCTGCGCAAAACGGTCAAAACTCTCCTTTGCCCTAGAATGCATTGAATCATTTTTGACAAGAAGGGCGAAAATCCCGGATGTATCCACAAATACTTTCATGATTTATAATCCTCGTCTAGATACTCATCATGCTCTATTGAGATATCGTCTCTATCCGCTTCATACTTTCCGACGACCGAACTCGCCTGAACATATAGACTCGATCTGTCAACATTACCAGATAAAAGGAACTGGTCTATGGCACTCCTGACCAAAGACGCAATGGATTCACGGTTTTTCATCGCGATCTCCCTGAGCTTCTCCGCCTGCTCCTCAGTGAGCTGAATCTGAGTCCTCACCATTTTTGCCTCCATGTAATCATGATGTATTATTATACATTATGATTACAGTTTTGGCGTTTTTAGTCAAGCTTTTTGATCACTCACTAAGAATGACGTCTCGAATTGGCCAGTCTTCTCATTGAAAAAACCGGTACAGATCTTTCAATTCGTCCTTGCTCAACCTGGTTGCCGTTTACCAAAAAGGTTACTGTAGCTGGCGCCATGCGTTCATTCGAGTCATACTTGGTTATCACTTCAATTTTCACCTTCCCGGTAGATATGGATGATTTCGAGGCAATTTTATACCTGTCCCTCATAAAAGTTCCATTCGGAAAGCGTAGATGCAGGCATTTCCGAAGGACTGTAAAGTGAGGTATAAAGGGAGGCACCGATGGGGAATACTTTATTGTCAGCAGCTTCCCTTTCAAATAATTCCTTCATTTCCGCTACTTTCTCTGGCATTTCAGCAGCCAGATTTTTTGATTCTGAGTAGTCTTCGTTCAGGTTATACAGCTCCCACACATCCTTTTCGGGATCCCAGTTGACAATACCCGTCATATCGGTTGACCAGGGTGCCATAGTCGCGATTCAATCCATCGATATGTTGATCGACAGTGGATGGCATCATATTTTGTGCCAATAGTTCGGATATGGAACCATTCATACCTTCGGCTGATGGGCCGTTGTCGCTTAAAATGTAAATAACCAGGGTATTATCCAGTATTCCCTGGCGTTCCAGTTCGTCTACTACTTTACCGTACTGTTTGATTTTCTTCTCTCGAAGATGTATGAATATGATTTACTGGTAAAGCGCATACGTATTAGTGTTAGACATTCAAGCGACAAGATCAAAACGGTTGATGTAAAATATATCGAATGATTTATTTGATGTCCACGGAGGAAAAATGAAAAAACGTATTCTGACAGTAGGCTTTGTATGTATTTTCGTGGTATTTGCAGTTACATTTTCACCAGCCCAGGAATCGAACGAAGATCTGGCTCAGGCCGCAGCAAACCCCCTGGCCGATCTGATAAGTATCCCCTTCCAGAACAACGCTGATTTTGGTCTGGGGGAATACGATCGCACCCGGAATGTCCTCAACATCCAACCGGTCATACCGTTGGCCGGGGGCAAGATCATCACAAGAACGATCTTTCCGTTCGTCTGGCTGCCGGACATAAGTGCAGAGAGCGGATCTTATTCTTCAGGCCTGGCTGACACTCTTTTCACTGCCTTCTACGTCCCGCCTGCCAAGGGCAACTTGACTTGGGGGCCCGGTGTCGCCTTGGAGATCCCCACAGGCGGCGAGATGAGAGGTTCACAGAAATGGAGTATAGGCCCCTCCGTGGTGGTCCTGGCCCAACCTGGCCCCTGGACGCTGGGAATACTGACCAACAATGTATGGTCTATAGGAGGGAATTCAGATCGCGATTCAGTGAACAAGGGGCTTTTCCAATACTTCATCGTCCGCCAGCTTGGAGGAGGGTTGTATGTGAACAGCGCTCCCGTGATCACTGTCAACTGGAAAGCTCCTGAAGGTCAGAAATGGATCATACCCTTTGGCGCCGGGATCGGCAAACTCTTCCGGTTGGGAAAGCTTCCCATCAATGCACAGGTGGGGGCCTACTACAACGTCGTCAAGCCGGACATCGGACCGAAGTGGCAGTTCCGCATCCAGGTGCAGTTCATCCTTCCCATGAGCATCTTGAAAGGGAATTGATAGGAAGAAATGTATAACGATCACCAATAAAAGGAGGAAAAAATGAGGAAAATTATCCTGTGTCTGATGATTACTACATTGATGCTTTTTTCTTTTTCCAGTTGTACACAGCAACCAAAAGCAACGCCGGAAGAGGCCAAAGCCATCGCCAAGGAAGCCTACGTCTATGGTTTTCCTATGGTGATGAATTACAAAACGATGTATGCATATACTCTTAATGAAAAATCACCTGAATACAAGGGTCCTTTTAATCAATTAAGCTGTGATGCAAGATTGTTTACTCCTGAGGACAAGGCTATTGTTACGCCAAATTCTGACACTCCCTATTGCATGTGTTGGATTGATATCAGGAATGAACCAAGGGTTATTTCACTGCCTGAAATGGAAGAAGAACGGTTCTACCATTTTCAACTAATTGATTTATACACCCATAATTTTGCTTATCTAGGGACTTTAACAACCGGCAATAAGGCGGGAAAATATTTAATCGCAAGTCAAAGCTGGAATGGTGAGAAACCGGATGGCATTGCCGATGTCATTCGTTGCGAAACAGATATCTTTTTTGTGGTCGTACGTACCCAATTGATGGATGAGAATGACCTTGAAAATGTGAAACGCATACAAGGGGAATACCAAGTACAGCCTTTGAGTGCTTATCTGGGTAATAATGCTCCAGAAGCAACATCAACAGATAATTTTCCGGATTGGAATGAAGGAGACCAGTTTACAGCAGCATCTTTTAAATACCTTGATGTAATGCTTGGTTGGCTTGAACCTGTAGCCGAAGAAAAAGAGCTGATGGAACGTTTTGCCAAACTTGGTATAGGTACAAACAAAACCTTTGATATCAATAGTTTTGATGAGGATGTGCAAAAAGCCATTGAAGAAGGTGTTAAAGAAGGGTTTCAGGAAATTGAAACATTTATAAAAACATATACATCAGATCCTTTGGTAAGCGCTAAAATATTTGGCACAAGAGAGTTTCTGGGAAACAGCGCCAAAGAAAATTACCAACTAGAGGATTTTTACATTTTACGTGCAGTAGCTGCTCATATGGGTTTGTATGGTAATTCGGGAGCTGAAGCGATTTATCCTACCTATTTGATGGATTCAAATGGTGCTCCACTTAATACAGCAGATAACAAATACACCCTTACTTTTCTAAAAGATGAGTTGCCGCCGGTCAAAGCGTTCTGGTCGTTCACCATGTATGATGGTAAAACACAGCTATTCATTCACAATCCATTGAATCGATATTTGTTAAACTCCAACATGGAGGATGATTTTGTATATGGTGAAGATGGTTCCCTAACCCTCTATATTCAAAAGGACTCACCAGGTAAGGGACTGGAATCAAACTGGTTGCCGGCTCCTGAAGGACCCTTTTATGCCGTGTTGAGACTGTATGGACCTGAGGATACCGCGCTAAAAGGAGAGTGGACTAATCCACCTATGGTAAAAGCTAATTAATACCTAAGAGGAAAAAATGAAAAAAAATCACTTTGGAAGCCTGATCGTTATCGCCATGGCACTGATTATCGGAGTTACAGCGTGTACCCCAACAGAAGAGAGTGTCGAACTCACCGATGAACAGATTGATAATATTGTTCGTCGTTCCTTTCAGTACGTGGCGATGTACAATGTCATCAACAAAGGGGCGATGATGGAGCAAAATCCCATGATGACCGGATGGAACGGCACATTCGCAGCCATGGGGCTGCAGGATCACAACGCAAAGGGCATCGCCCGGCCCAACAATGACACCATTTATGTGGTTTCGGTACTTGATTTGCGCCACGAACCGGTTATCGTCCATTACCCGGTCTTCGACTCGAAATTCGTGTGTCTGGAGACCTCCGCCTATGACCATTACTGCGACGTTCCCCTCTCGACCACCGAGGGTGATTTCAAAGAGCCCACGAAGATCTTGTACTATAGTGCCCGCACAAAAGGCTATTCAGGCGAGCCAGTCGAGGGCGTTGGCACCATAATGGAGATGTCAGGTGACTTCGTCGTCGCCTTCCTGCGCGTCATGCCCCACGCGACCGAGCCGGAACGGTTAAAGAAGAACCTGGCCGCCATGCAGGAAGTCAAGGCCCAGACACTAAGCGAGTTTCTAGGCAAGCCGGTGCAGCCTGTGGACCGGGGCGAGTTTCCCCCATACAACACCGATCCCGGGATCTACGAGAACAACTTTCTGGAAGTGATGCAATTTGTGGTGAATCACACCACCTTTGATGCGAACAACGAGATGGACAACGCGTTCCTGGCGGCGATGAAACCGCTGGGCGTTGCACCCGGCAAAGCCTTTGCCCCGGAAAATGTCGCTACAATCGACGGTGCTAAGCTTTCTGCCGTTGCCAAAAAAATCATCACAAATTCAGTGACCATCTGGAATAATCCGGAAGGCAATGTGTATCTGAATGACGTGTTCAAGCCAAAGGGGGAGATGAAGTTCGATGCCATGGTGTTGCAATCTTCCTACGGCCCCATCGGCCTCCCCTCCCATCAGGCCGTGTATCCCGGCGTCAGCACGAGCGACGGTGAGCCCATGAATGCCCAGCACGATTACGTCATCCGCATGTCCAAGGATGAGATGCCGCCATCAAAAGCTTTTTGGTCTGCGACGGTTTACGACGCCATAAACGGCTTCTTCATCCCCAACGAAGGAAAAAAATACAGCGTGGGTGAAAACGCGGGCATGAAACTGAACGATGAGGGCGGGATCGAGATTTACGTGTCTGCAGAGAAGCCCGAGGGCATTCCGGCCGAGAACTGGCTCCCCATCATCCGCAAGGACGAGGGCCTCGACGTGGTCATGCGCATCTACGCACCGGATCTAGAGAAGCTAAAAACCTGGAGGGCGCCGAAGGCCGAGAAAATCAAATAAACTAATAGTCCGTTGTACTCCTGGTTCGACAAGACCTCTTGATGACATCATCATGCTTAACATAGATATCGTCATAGCTATATCTCGACTTTATCCGCTTGGCGATCTCCTCTTTCTGCTCCTCAGTTAGCTTGAGAAATTCAGCGGTGATTTGGTCCAGATTCTTTTTATTCCTGAAAAAATTCCTTTTCCATCCCGGTACGAAGCGGTCAAGAAGAAAACATTGATAAGCACCGTATAGATAGTATTTTCCTCTTTTGTCCAGAGTCCAATTGGCTGCAAAATGCAATCCTTTTTCCATGAGGCTCGACACATATCCATCCACGTATTGGAAATCATAGAAAAATGGATCGTCTTCGCAGCTGATTCCTGGCTCGTAAGCTTCATCACGAAGAATCATGGCCATCTTCAAGCTGCAATAGCTGGGCGTGCCTTCGACAACCGAAATGAATTGTTC
>WTAW01000388.1 GCA_013139435.1 Candidatus Aminicenantota bacterium
CGGGTGCCTCAGCGTCTAGGTGGCGTCGGGACTGGGCACAGGCCCATGAAGTTTGTTAGCCTGGATTATTCACGAGTCGAGATTGCCGTAGAGGCAAGGCGCAAAGGATGCAGCTGTAGTTCATCTACCGCAAATCCTTTGCAACGAAGCATATACGGTGAGATCGACTCGCCTGAAAGGTAAAAAATGTCGATTATGAATATAAAGCACATTGAAAACGGAAATGTAAAAGTGATTTACTGGAAAAATAATGGCAATGATCGATATCGCTTTTGTTGAACAAAGTATCGACATTTTTTATGAATAGTTCAGGTTAAAAGGTCATACGGTATGTCATACTGTTAAATCCAGACAAGTCATATCGAGATAGACTAAAATACAAAAAACTGAATGGACACGAGTGGAGGAACGATGAAAAAACTATCCAGGGCTTTTTTCATTTTTGTTTTTGTTCTATCTTGTGCGGCATCAATAACCGCAACGGATGCCCACCCGATCACTTTTGATGATTTTATTCGGATCAAACGGATCAGTGATCCTCAAATATCTCCTCAAGGTGATCAGATCGCTTTTGTCATCACCGCAATGGACAAAGATAAAAACACGAGTAACAGTGACATTTGGATCCAACCGGCTAAGGGCGGGGAGCCTTGGCAACTCACCTCAAGCCCCAAAGCCGACTTCAATCCCAGATGGTCGCCCGATGGAAAAAAGATCGCCTTCATATCGACGCGTAAAGGAATCCCCCAGGTTTGGATGATCGATTACAGAGGAGGAGAAGCATATCCCTTGACGGATATCTCTACTGGAACTTCAGGGGTGATATGGTCTCCACAAGGAGATCATCTGGCCTTTCTCTCCTCTGTTTATCCGGATTGTACGGATGATGACTGCAACCGCAAAAGAAATGAGGAAAAGAAAAAAAGCCTGGTGAAAGCCCAAATTTTTGATGAGCTGCTCTTTCGGCACTGGAATGCCTGGCGAGACGGCACTCGGAGTCATGTCTTTGTCACTCCTGCCGACGGAGGAAAATATCGTGATCTCTCCCCTGGAGATTTTGATGTGCCGCCCATCTCACTGGGAAGCAGCCATGATTACACCTTTTCCCCAGATGGGAAGGAGATGTGTTTCGTTCGGAATACGGATCCGAAACTGAGGCTCGGGTTGGGAACCAACAACGATCTTTTTATCTCTTCCATCGAAGGCGGCGATATTATTAAGATCACAGAGAACAGGGCCAATGACAACTCTCCCCATTACTCACCTGACGGCCGGTACATTGCTTACAGGGCCATGCGCAGGCCTGGATTCGAAGCAGACAGATACTGCCTGATGCTCTATGACCGAAAAACAAAACATATCACCAACCTCACAGAAAAGCTAGATGCTTCAGTGGCAGAGATCATTTGGTCACTCGAGAGCTCTGACATCTATATCACCTTCGGAGAAAAGGGCCGTACAGTTCTGGCTCGTGTCTCTATCGCCGATCAGGTTGTAGAGAGAATCCTTGACAACCACACCATCAGTTCGCTCCAGCTCTTTCCCGACGGAAAAAGACTTGTCTTCCTCAAACAAGGAATTAATGCCCCCTCTGAACTGTATGTGTTTGATGTCGCTTCCAAATCACTCGACCCGCTCACATGTATAAACGGCCCGATTTTGGAGGAACTCGCAATGAATCCCGCAGAAGAATTTTGGTTCGAAGGAGCAGAAGGTGACAAAGTCCATGGGTATCTGCTCAAGCCACCCCAGTTTGAGCCAGACAAAAAATATCCCCTTGTTATGCTCATTCACGGTGGCCCACAGGGGGCCTGGCACGACAATTTTCATTACCGATGGAATGCTCAGATGTTTGCTTCACCAGGCTACATTGTGGCTATGATCAATTTTCACGGAAGTACAGGTTACGGACAAGATTTCACAGACTCCATCTCAGGCGATTGGGGCGGAAGGCCATTCAAAGATATCATGCTCGGACTGGATTATCTTCTCTCTCACTATGACTTCATGGATAAAGATAAAGTGGGAGCCGCAGGAGCTTCCTACGGTGGATACATGATCAACTGGATAGAAGGTCATACCAATAGATTTACTTGTCTCATTTCCCATGCGGGAGTGTTCGACCTCCGGTCTATGTTTGGAGGGACAGAAGAGCTCTGGTTCCCTGAATGGGAATTCCAAGGGACTCCCTGGACAAATCCAGACCAGTATAAAAAATGGTCGCCCAGTTTTTACGTCCAAAATTTCAAAACGCCATGTCTTGTGATCCATGGCCAATATGATTTCAGGTTACCTGTGACTCAAGGATTCCAATTATTTACGGCGCTCCAGCGGATGCATGTGCCTTCAAAGCTGCTGTACTTTCCCGATGAGGGCCACTTTGTTACAAAACCACAGAATGCCCAACTTTGGTGGAAAACCATGCACGGATGGCTTGCGGAATACTTGAAACAGTGACTCGGTCAGAAATCAAGATAAAGCAGAGAAAAGGGATCGATACGATTTCCCTTGATCTTCACTCCCCAATGGAGATGAGGACCGGTGACTCTGCCCGTGGCACCGATCTCCCCGATTATATCGCCTTTTTCAACAGAATCTCCCCGTTTAACTCTAAACTCCGATAAATGAAGATAGAGAGTAAAGACGCCAAGACCGTGATCGATGATAACGGTTTTCCCCGCGTAATAGAGGTGAGAGACCAGGACGACTGTCCCCGAATTTGCGGCAATGATAGGTGACCCATAAGGGGAGGAAATATCCACACCGCTGTGGGGAGAACGAGGTTGGTTGTTAAAAAATCGTCTTTCTCCAAAATTCGGCACGACTTCACCCGTAGAGGGAACGATGAATGGTCCCTCCCCCATCCAACGGGGACTGTATATGCCATAAATCGCATTTATGAGTTCGGACTCCTCACGGATTCTATTAAGAACTTCAGGAGGCGGAGTGACATATTTTTCGTTGACCCACAGTTTCTTTACCGGGAATTCCTTGGCAACAACGAGAATCTCCTTGACCACCCTTTCGTGATGGCCATCAGCATAGACAGGTGTAATAACGATCGGGTAAGATCCGGGTTTCAAACCGAGATCAAGGCCGATGAGAGCCAAGTATTCCTCTGGATTCGCACTGGTTCCCAATGTGTATTTTTCTCCCGAAAATTGGGCCTGGATGCTTTTAACAGGCGAACTTGTACGGACTGTGACTCTCACAACCTCTCCGGGATATAGAGCTCGAAAATTGAGGTCGACCGTTATTTTCGAGGAATTCGTTTGGCCTTGCTGTGTTTTACAGAAAATCCACGAACACACGAGACACAACACACATACTGTTACACAAATGATTTTTCTCATGAATTCCAGCTAACGCATTCGGCGTTTGGGAGTTACGCCTGCTTCCGGAGAATTTTCCCCGGTAGAAGCCCTGAGTGCTCACCATTATTGATAACCACCTGACCATTCACAATGACATAATCGATCCCTTCAGGGTATTGATGGGGATCCTTAAACGTGGCCTTATCGATAACTCTCTTTGCATCGAATATCACAATGTCTGCAAAGTATTCTCTCTGGAGAGCCCCTCTTTGTGCAAAACCAAAATTCCTGGCCGGAACAGAAGTTATCTTTTTCAACATCTCTGCCATGGGGAGTATTTTTTCCTCCCGGATGTATCTCCCTAACACTCGAGGAAAAGTACCATAACTCCGGGGATGGGGCTTCCCCTTATTCAGAGGGCCATAGGGAGCAAGGGCCGAGCCATCACAGCCCACCCCAACCAAAGGATGAGCGAGGATCCTCTTCAAGTTCTCCTCATTCATCATGAAGATCACCTGACCTGCCCTGTTCTCCTCTTCTATCAACAGATCTCTCAAGAATTCAAAGACATCTTTACCTGTTTCCTGTGTGGCTTCAAGAATTGTTTTTCCTTCAAAGACTTTGTTCCCCTCCGTAAAAACAGATGAGATGACCACTTTATCCCAAGAACCCAGCTTCTTCTCTCTTTCTGCGAGAAAAGCCCGGAATTTACTCTCCAAAGTCGTGTCTTTCAATCGGGCTAAAAACTCATCTGTCGTGCCCTGTTTCGCCCAAAGAGGAAAATTCATGCTGCTGAGACCAGTGGCTCCAGCGATGTAGGAGTAGCGGTCGCAAAATATGGGAATGCCTTCATCATGGGCCGCCTCCAGTTTGGCCAGTGCCTCGTCGATCTTATGCCAGTTGCGCGGATAGGCGATCTTGAAATGGGATATCTGAAGCCGAATCCCTGTCTTCCTGGAGACATTGATGGTCTCTTCCATGGCCTCGAGTAAATGGTCGCTCTCATCACGCATGTGGGTGCTGTACGAGCCTCCGTTCTGCACAGCAACTCTACACAATTCAACGATCTCGTCCTGTTGGGCATAACTTCCCGGCGCGTATTCAAGGCCACTGGAAAGTCCCAGCGCTCCGTTCTGGATGTTTTCTGCCACCAGCACCTTCATCTTTTCCAATTCCTCAGCCTTAGGGGGTCTGTCATTGAATCCCACAGCCATTCCTCGGATTGTCCCTTGACCGACATACGATGAGTAATTGAGCGTCATTCCCTTTTCTTCAAGCTTAGAGAAAAAACCTTTGATATCCCTCCATGTCAAATCAACGTCATACGCTTCTTTCAAATTGTCTCTGTACTCGTCATAGATCTCCTCAGCCACTGGAAAAGGAGAGCTGCCGCAGTTTCCACTGACCAAAGTTGTTATCCCCTGTCGGATCGAGCTCTCTGCTTTGGGATTGACCAGAAGTTCGATATCCGTGTGATCATGCGCATCTATAAATCCGGGACAGACTGTAAGATCTCGTGCGTCTATGACTGATTGTCCTTTTGCCGCAGAGATCTTTCCTATTTTTGCGATTTTCTGGCCGGTGATCCCGATATCTGCAGAGATCGCCTCATTGCCGAGTCCATCAAAAACACGCCCATTCTTGATGACCAGGTCATAGTCTTTTTTCGAAGAGCAGCCTTTCAGTAATATCCCACAACCACTCAAACCTGCGACCGTTGCGTAACGGGATGATTTTTTAAGAAAATCTCGTCGGGAGATTGGCTTTTTCATCGTGTCCCTCGCAGTGAAGATTTACCCGCCAATATATCTAAATTACAAAAACTTGTCCATATTTATTAACATGCTTATGCACTTTACTCAAGTAGCTACAATATGTAGTATAAGTTTTAGCCCTCGTCTCAAAAACTCTCCTTTTGCTAACGAGTCAGCCATGATTGATTTTTCATAGAAAAGGCTGCTACAGGAACAATCCACCACAGGCAAAGGGCAGCAATAATGCCATAAGGAATCCCATAGAGAAAAACCGGGCTTTTGTTGGTGCGGAGATAATAGAGAGAAAGAAAAAAGGAAAGAATTATCAATAAGGTAAGATGACGGAGAATAAAAAGAGGATTGACGAGAAAAGAATAAGTGATAATACTTAATGAAAAAATATGGATAGGATGGAGAAAATTTAAAGATAAAAAATCAAGTATAGGTAAAATACGGTGTTTTGTTCTATATCGAGAAAACATAAAACGGGCAAAGAGAATTGATTCTCGAATATAACTCCGCGCCCAGCGAAGGTACATCTTGCACATCTGACCAAACCTAGAGGGTACTCTGGTATAAACTACAGCATTCGACTGGTATCTTGTCATGTATCCTTTCTTAAGTATATTAGTTGTGAGGGCTCTATCTTCCCCGTATGTGCAGGGAGTGTTCAAGAACTTCTGGTTAACCCATTCATGGATAAATCTCTGTAATAGAGATTTCCTGTATGCAGTGAGGGCTCCAGGGCAGCAAAAAACAGCTCCATAGACACTCTGGTAAGCACGGCCGAAATCGAAGGAGATAGAGTAGCGAATGGAAAGCATTCTCGTGAGAAAATTTTCTTTTTCATTCAAAACAGCCACTCTCCCGGCAACAGCTCCTGTACTCTTATCTTTAATTAACGGAATGACAAGATTTCTGATGGCGCTACGCCCGATTTTGCTGTCAGAATCAACGGTAACTATAATCTCTCCTTTTGATTTTTTAAAACCGACATAAAGCGCTTTTCTCTTCCCAAGATTTTCTTTAAAATTGATAACCTTAAGATCCTCCACATATTTTTGCTTGGCTTTCCTCATGTAGAGAAAGGTACTATCGGTTGAACCGTCGTTGATACAGATAACTTCAAGTCTATTTCTAGGATAGTTGCTGGCAAAAATAGAGTCGATAGATTTTCTGATTAATTCTTCCTCATTTAATGCGGGTATTATCACAGAAACAAAAGGCCATCTCACTTTTTCTTCTGGTTCTATTGTTTGGGGTTTATAGCGAAACCAGATTATTGTCCGGAAAACTGTACCGCCCAGTACGATGACACCGGAGATTATCAATGGATATGTTGAAATTCTAAGAAATGTATTGCTGTGCAAAAATTCAGCCCATAGGTAGAAAATGCGAAAATAAACAGAGATAATTATTATAAAAATACTGCTTATGACAATGAGAAATACAATAAAGAGATCTATCCTTTCTCTAAATGGAAGTTTGAAAACACGGCTTCTTGACTTAGAAGATAAGCCAATAGCATCAAGAGCTTCTTCCCACATCACGGCACCACGAAAGCTAAGAATGAAATGGACAATATATTCCTCTTTGTACTTATACCTTTAGAAGGAACGAGAGGTCAAGTTCTATTTAACTGATCTTTAACAGCAAAAAAAGCTCTTGGCACTACACTTCGCTCTTTTAAAATTTCGATTCATAGCTCACGAATTGCAGGAGGAAGAGCCACACCAACAGCCTGAAACACCTTCCCGCAAGTTCCCAGACATTGGCTGCGAACTGCCAGACGCTTGGAGTTCTCTTCTATAACTGTCTCTTGAAGGGCTTTTAAATCCTGTTTGATATCAGTCCATTCGAAGTTAAAGCCCGCATCCTCTAGCCGTCTATCGAGTTCTTTTCTCAAGACCATAAAAAATGTCGATACTTTGTTCAATAAAAGCAATATCAATCATTTCTGAATTATTCATAAATTATGCCGACACCATTGTCTATCTCTTTTCATATGTGCCATTTACAATGGAACTGCTGAAGCAAAACATTAAACACATTTCCCATAAACTTTTTTCATTCTATGTCGGCATTCTTTACCCTACGGGCGAGCCGTCCTTTGCGCCTTGCATCCATTAATGTTAGGGTGGGGTGGGTTGGCCTCGACTCGTGAATAATCCAGGTTAGAAGGATGCAATCTAAACTACAATAAGCGAGATAAACATGAAATGGACGAGACGGAATTTTTTGATGTTTTCTGGATTTAGCCCCTTAACTCTCCTTGCCTCAAAAAAAAGGGACTCATTATTCCTATCACTCCCCTTGCGGAAACATTCCACCCAACTAAAACATGACACATGGATCGAGTTGAATATGGACCATATGGGATGGAATCTGGATAGAATTCGGAAACAAGTCAAGAGGCCTGTGATGGCTGTAATCAAAGCCAATGCCTACGGTCACGGCTTGATCCCTACGGCCCGCTATTTGGAAAAAATGAGTATCGATTCCCTCATGGTCTGTAAGCTTGAAGAGGCTATCCAATTGAGAGAGGCAGGAGTGGATTGTCCCATCCTCAATTTTGGGCCTTTTTTTCCTGAATACGCAGAACTGCTGGTCAAACACCAAATTTCCCAGTCTGTGTTTACCAATGACGTGAGAATTCTGAACACAACGGCAGCAAAGATGGGAAAGGTCTCCAAAATCCACATCCATATTGATACAGGAATGGGTCGTATGGGCATACCTCATCACCAAGCTTTCTCATTGATCTCTGAACTTGCCACATTCAACAACCTGAAAATCCTGGGTATCTCAACAACACTCACCGAAGAGAAAGAGTTCGACAAGGAGCAGATCAAACGGCTGCTCGCTCTCTGCCAGAAAGCGAAGACAGCTGGGATCGTCCTCGGAAAAAAACATGCGGCTAGCAGTGCCGGCATCATGTCTTATCCAGATTCTTACCTGGACATGGTCAGACCAGGAATACTAGTCTATGGGTACTACCCTTCAGAAAAATCCCAATACAAAGACAAGCTTGCTCTCAAACCCGTACTCCAACTCAAATGCCGGGTGGCTGCCGTAAAGACCCTCAGGCCCGGCGATTCCATCTCTTATCACAGAGCTTACATTGCCGAAAACAGGGAAAAGATCGCGGTGCTTCCCATTGGCTACTCAGATGGGTATCCCTTCAACGTGGCCGGGAGCGGATTTGTCCTTTTGAGCGGTGAAAGAGCTCCAATTGTAGGATCTATCACCGCCAATCACATGGAAGTGAAACTGAAACTCGATTCCAATGTGTCCATTGGTGATGAGGCCGTACTCATCGGAAATCAGGGAAAAGAAAGCATTTCAGCGGATGAATTGGCACGATGGGCCGAGGTATCTACCTATAAAATATTAATCGGATTGAATCCCCTGTTACATCGAATTACCGATTGAATACCTAAACTGAATTATTCATAAAAAATGTCGATCCAGCTATTATTCACCCATAAAGTTCTCAATCACAGCAAGCGTTTTTTCGGTCGCTCCGCTGAGGGCGTTTAAGGTTTTTTTGGCTCGGCGTCCCATGAGATGTAGAGCCTCATCGTCCTCAAAAAGAAACATCCTTTCCAAATCACCATTTTCCCTAAGGACTCGCGCAGAATCTGTCTCCAGAAAGGTTTGGGTCAGATAAGCAAAATTATCCATATGAGGTCCAAAAAAAACAGGTTTACTGTAGAATGCGGGTTCCAAAAGATTCTGTCCTCCCCAGGGAATGAGACTTCCGCCCACAAACGCAACATCAGATATCGCATAAAATTGAATGAGTTCACCCAACGTATCCAAGATGAGGACATCCCATCGGTCGCCGGGTTGAACTGTTGTCCTGCGATTGACCCTCACATTCAGTCTCTCACACAGTTTTGCGACCTCTCCTGCTCTCTCCACGTGCCGGGGTGCGAGAATCAACTGGATGTCTGCCCTCTTTTCTTTCGCACGGACATACGCGGACAGAAGCTGTTCCTCCTCCCCCCTATGGGTGCTTCCTGCCACAACGATCTTTCGTGATTCGTCAATTCCCAAGCGTTCTTTGAGGTCTACAAGCGCTTGATCAGCAAAAACGGGGAGGTCGATCTCAGCTTTCAGGTTTCCTCCAACGGCGATCTGATCGGCATCCACACCCGCATTTACTAGGCTTACTCTATCCTTGTCTGTCTGGACCAAAAAATAGCTGATATTTTGAAAAATCCTGTTCATAAAATATCTGAATGCCACAAACCTTTTGCTCGAACGGGAGGAAATGCGTCCGTTAATAAGGAGCACTCCTTTTGTTTGTCTTCTTGCCTCTCTCAGTAAGTTCGGCCAGAATTCCGATTCCGCCAGAATAAAAAGGTCGGGTTTCAGTCTATTAAAGAATTTGCGAACAACAGGACCATAATCCAAGGGGATTAAAAAAACGTTATCAGCGAGGGACATTTCTTTTTTCGCGATCTGAAATCCTGAATGGGTCAGTGCAGAGAAATGGATGATCCAATCCGGGTGCTTGTCCTTTATCTCAGCGATCAACTTTCGCAAAGAAAGGACCTCTCCCACTGACACGGCATGGATCCAAAGGGATTTGCCCTCCTTCTTTTTCACCGAAAGCCCTATTCCCAGTCTTTCTATTAAATGAAGAGGCTCCCCCTTGATCAAGCGAGATCTTACCCAATAGATCGGAGAATATAGGATCATCAGGAACAGCAACGTCATCGAATAGAGGACGTACATGGTCCACTGATATTACTAAATTCCAAATCCTTGTGCAACTTCACCGCTCAGGGCGGGGCGTAGCAGGTAGCTTTTCTGGATTATTCACGGACCGAGGTCGCAGTAGCGGCGAGGAAGTGGCTCATGAAGTTGTAGTGAACTACCACGAGCCGACCCAACCTAACCCGAGCTACAACGAAGCCGATGCTGTGAGATAGGTTCGCCCAAAGGGTAAAAGAAGCTGACAATATAATAATGAGAGTTTTTTGAATATAAATTTGTCAGCAGCTTTTATGAATAATTCAGGTTAGCTGACAGATTATTTACGTTGAGGATGTAATATGAAAAAAATAATTTATTTCTGTTTTTTCCTCGTCTTTAGCCATTTAATGGACTCCTTAATTCGCAGGTGTATTCACTCCTGATAATTGGTGTATCACCTGCCGTATCTCTTGCCAACCTAGAGCTGGATGATGGACAACAGCACGAATAACCCCTGTAGCTTAACAGAATTTGTGCAAAAAATAAACACCCTGAA
>WTAW01000041.1 GCA_013139435.1 Candidatus Aminicenantota bacterium
AGAGGATCAAAATGGGAACAAAACAAAATAAAAAGGGAAAAGCTTATACACGGAGAGACTTTCTCAAGGGTTTTGGTGGCGGGGCCATCGGGGCTGCTGTGGTCCCCAAAATTCTCGCTCAAGAATCGGCTTCGATTGAAACAAAGAAGGGAAAGATTCCCGTATGCTCAAAAAAGCAAGTTACTCTCACCGTCAATGGAGAAAAATACACTCTTGTTGTGGAGCCGCAAGAAACACTCCTCGATGTCCTCAGAGAAAGGTTAAATCTCACAGGCACGAAAAAAACATGCAACCAGGGTGAATGCGGAGGGTGCACAGTACTCCTCGATGGCGAGCCTGTCTATTCCTGTCTTTATCTAGCTTTCAGAGCCGACGGGAAGGATATCCGTACCATCGAGGGCTTGGCCGAAAAAGAGAACCTCCATCCTGTGCAGCAAGCTTTTATAGACACAGATGCCTACCAGTGCGGATTCTGTGCACCAGGGTTCATCATGTCTACTGTGGGATACCTAGAGACACAGGGGAATTCGCAGTCAAATATGAAACTGAATATGGAAGATATCAAGACGGCCCTCTCCGGGAATATCTGTCGCTGCGGGAACTACGATCAGATCTATAAAGCTGTCGCTGAGGCCGCTAAAAAGATGGGGAGGTCTTGAAATGGCTAAGTTCAATATCATCGGCAGGGACACATTGAGAATTGATGGCCATAAGATTGTCACAGGAAAAGCGCCTTTCCTCAACGACATCAGGCTCAGAGGAATGCTCGTGGGCAAAATCTTGAGGTCTCCACATCCTCATGCTGAGATCGTATCCATCGACCTGAGCAAAGCCAAGAGTCTCCCCGGAGTGAAGGCAGTGATCGGACTGGACAGAGAAAAAACTCGATACATAGGAAACCACGTGGCAGCCGTAGCAGCCGGTGATGAACAGACAGCGGAAAAAGCGCTTAAGCTGATCGAGGTGGAGTACAAACCGCTTCCTTACGTCGTCTCCGCAGAAAAATCCATGGAAGAGGGAGCTCCGCGAGTCTATGATAAAAGGCCGAATGTCGAGAAAATCAGGGATGAAAAACGCGGTGATGTCGAGCTCGGATTCAAAGAGGCGGATGTTGTTCTAGAGCGCACATACAAAACGGCTATTGAGATTCATCACCCCGCCGAAACGCATGGAAGCATCGCTAAATGGGAGGGCGACCGTCTTATTGTCTGGGACTCGACCCAGGCCATCCACACTGTAAGGGACGGTCTCGCCCGCATCTTGGGAATTCCGGCAGGCTGCGTGACAGTCATCAAACGGTATATGGGAGCAGGATTCGGGAGCAAACTTGGCCTGAATGTCCACACAGTGAGCGCGGCAATGCTTGCGAAACAGACCGGACGACCGGTCAAGATCACACTCACGCGAAAGGAAAACTCTCTCTGCGTGGGAAACCGTCCGGCCAGCTTGCAGACTTACAAAAGCGGGGTCAAAAAAGACGGCACCCTCACGGCTCTTTCATTGATAAATTACACGACCGGGGGTGTAAAAAGAGGCGACCGGTGTTCCGAACCTCTCTTGGACGTGTACAGATGCCCTAATCTCCATGTGAAAGAATATACCGTGTTTACGAACATGGGGGGGTCACGGCCCACGCGTGCTCCGGGACATGTGCAGGGAACATTCGGACTAGAGGGTTTCCTTGACGAGTTGGCCAATGAGATCGGCATGGATCCCCTGGAACTGAGAAAAATGAACTACACAACCAAAAACAGGGGAGACACGGGAGTCCCCTACTCCTCAAAGGGTTTAGATAAGTGTTATGAGCTGGGAGCCGAAAAGATCGGCTGGCACAGACGAAACAAAACACCAGGAGCGGGACAGGGTTCAACACGCCGAGGGCTCGGAATGTCTTCTCAGATCTTTTGGGGCGATGGGGTCCCTGGAACCCTGGCAGATGTCAAGCTCTACCCGGATGGGAGCGTGGATGTCATCTGCGGCACACAGGATATCGGATGCGGGACCCGCACCCATATGGCCGTTGTCGCCGCTGACACCCTGGGACTACAACCCAAAGACATCACCATTAAACTGGGGAATTCGGACTATCCATGGGCTCCTATCTCAGGAGGAAGCTTGACAACCCCATCTGTTGCGCCAGCAGTCAGAGACGCATCCCTCAAGGCTGCAGACCATCTCAAGGAAATGGCGGCGAAAAAACTTAAAGTATCGGGGAAGGATATTTCTCTCCAAGACAAAAAACTCGCCGATAAAAACAATCCTGAAAACGCCATCTCTTTTAAAGAACTCACCAGAGACTTGCGGAGAGAAACAGTCTTCCATGGCGAACGAAAGGGCATGCCCGATGGGTTTGCTTACAACACCTTTGGAGCACACTTCGTTGAGGTGGAAGTCGACACAGAGACAGGCCAGATAAAGGTCCTAAAAGTTGTTGCTGCCCATGACTCGGGACAGATCATCAACACAAAGACCGCAGAAAGCCAAGTTATCGGAGGAGTGACGCAAGGTGTGAGCACAGCGCTTTTTGAGCAGAGAATCGTGGATGATACAACAGGCACACTGGTCAATCCCAACTGGAGGGATTATAAGATCGCCACTTCCATGGATACCCCCGAGATTATTCCGATCTTCGTGGATGTCGACGACCCGCACATTAACATTCTCGGCACCAAAGGGCTGGGCGAACCCCCGCGGATCCCGATAGCTGCAGCCATCGGCAACGCTGTTTATAACGCCATCGGCGTCCATATCAGAGAGACCCCGATGACTCCTGATAAAGTACTTCAAGCTCTGAAGCAGAAGGAGGTCATCTGATGAAAGAGTTTAAACTGGCACAACCACAAAACCTCGCACAGGTCACCTCTCTGCCCTCCGATCAGCAATATTTCCTCCTGGCAGGAGGAACAGATCTTCTGGATGAGATAAAAAACGAGA
>WTAW01000110.1 GCA_013139435.1 Candidatus Aminicenantota bacterium
TGTTGATCGGGAAAAAACGGTGAAGCCAGAGTCCCAGGACAGTCAATACGATTCCGGCAGAGAAAAGGCCAAAGGTTTTCAGACGCTTGGACCGGGAAAACCGCAGCCAGTCACCGGCCAGTGTCCCCAGCAGGGTCGTGACAAGTGCTGGAAGGGTGCTCAGGATTCCCTCCGGGTCAAAGTTCGCGGTGTACAAATGGCCGGAAAGGAGTTGGGTATCGATATATCCACAGAGATTCCCCTCTAATCCTAGAACACCCGCGCCGAATCCAGGCACAGGAACAAGTTTCAAGATGAGCCAATAGGCCACAAGACAACCTGTAGAAATGAGGATCCGGACCCTTGTCCCTGTCTTTAGAAATATCAAAGACGCGAGGAGGTAACAGATGGCAATTCGTTGTAGTACTCCGGGGATCCTGAGTGTCGAAAAATCGAAAAGGGGGATCAAGCGAAGGAGCAGTCCTAACGCAAACAGGATCACAGATCTTTGGAGGATCTTGAAATAAAGCTGAAAACTTCCGGCACCTCGTGTCTTCCTTCTCGACAAGGAAAAAGATAGCGTAACCCCTACGATGAACAGGAAGAATGGAAAAACAAGGTCTGTGGACGTCCATCCATGCCACTTGGCATGACGTAGAGGGGCGCAAACATATTTCCAGCTCCCTGGATTGTTGACTAGGATCATCAGAGCAATGGTCATGCCCCGGAAGACATCCAGTGACGCCAGTCGTTCGGTAGTCATGGGGATTTGACTCCTATACTATAACAATTTCAAAGAGTTACAAAGTCATTTCCTTCCCGGATACTAAAACACGTTCCACATCCAGGCTTCCCATTGTCACTTCGACGAATGGTTTTCCATCCTTTAGTCCGACAGTACCAAAACCACTCGCTGTTGCAAGAAAAGAGCGGAAATTATTGCCGATTTTCGAATCGATATAGAGTGTCTTCTCAACGGCATCATACCTGACTCCCGTAAGCCCTTGAATAAGTCCATAACTTGAAAGAGCACGCGCGTACCAGTGTCCGCATTCATAATCGTTAAAAGGATTGCGGATCGTCCCATCATATCGATCGCGGCACACCCTAACGATATCCAGCCCTTTATCGATTTTGCCCTCGAACATGAGATGTGAAGCGACCTGGTATTCGATCCCGGTCCATACTTCATCGCTATAGACAAAAGGGATGGACAACGCACCTCCGTTAGGCCAAGTACACAGGAGAAGACCTCCATCCTTGCCGAGAGCGAAAGCTGGTCTTTGTGGATTGTGATGATCGGATAAATCACGCTTAAGGTTATATTTATAGACGGCGTTCAAATGACTTTTGACTTTTTCAGGATCAATAATCTCACCCAAACCACAGACTTGTGCGATCCATAAACCGAGTATACCATCAGAAAGACAACCCTTGCCATACTGGTATTTTGGGCCCTCTTTATTTAACATTTCCACAATCTTCTCATAGCCTTTTCCGTTTGCAGAGAAATCGAGAGGCTCGAATTTTGCATCTAGCCCTTCAGTTGTGATGATCTGATAAAAGAATTCTCCGTTATAAAGCTCAAATTCGAAAAATTGTTTTCCTTTTTTGAGTAGGTCCTCATACTTTGAAACATCATCGTTCAACGCTTCGCCCATCTTTACTGCCGCGCTCAGGGCGCCTAAATAAAAACTCGAACAATGCCCGTCAGGTCCCCAATACTCAATGTCATAGGTGTTGTGATGAGGTTCTTCGAGGACACCTCGGCCACGGGGGTCCCAGGTATTTATGCAGTATTCAAGACTTTGTTTGACATTCGGCCACATTTTTTTAAGCCAATCGTTGTCTCCAGAAATACGCCATTCGCGATAGGCTTTCAGAATCCCACCAAGCTGACCGTCGGAAGCGGCATAGAAAGTATGCTGGATCGGACGGATCGGAAGCCCAGAGCGAAATACTTGATGCCCTCTCTCATCCTGACTTACAAAAAACTCTGTCTCTCTGAGGCTCCTTTCCAGGTCCGGGAAGAGATGAGGGATGGCTTGGGCATAATTCCAAACATGAGTACAGGACCCAGAACAGCATCCCCTCGAATCAGAGCAACCTTCCCAGCACCACAATCGTCCATCATGCTGTCGTTGAACAGTCGGTGATTTTAATATAGTGAGATTAGCTGCAACCGCCTCGATGACTTCGTCAGGAAGGGATGTGTCATAAAAAGTATCGCTGAATAATTTTGTATTTTCGAATAATGTATTGTAGTTCAACCGCCAATAGTCAACAACGTCATAAATGCTCTTAAAACGCGCCGCATACCAGGGAATATGATATCTCTGTTCAGAACAACAAGCCGTTTCTGCTGGATCAGATGAAGATTCGGTCTCAATATCTTGACCTGTTCGGAGATCCGTTTCTGGCACATACCAGGCAAACATCAACCGGACGATTTTTTGCTCACCCGGCTCTAGAGAAATTGGGAGGAAGAGAGAAGCACCAGGACATGGCCCCTCGACTGGAGGATTGTTTATGAGAATTCCCTCCTTAATATTGTTCCACGTCAGGGTAAGTGCATCCCACCAGCCCCCTTTGAACCAGCAATGGTCAATAACAGCATTATCATCATCTAAAAAAGCGGCAAAGCCGCCTGCGTTATGCGGATTCTCATCACCGCCATCCTGCCAGAGGACGAAGCCATTTTTCACGGATTTAATGGTATGTCCCTCCCTGTTTTTAGCCATAAAGTTTTTGGCATTGTATGAGAACACAGCTTCGACTGGAGAATCTGTCGTATTTTTAAAACAATATTCAAGCGAGCCGACTGGCAGACTAGAGTTGTCAGAATCTCCTGGTATAAAGGGGCTCCATCCCGTGATCCTTATGTCTAACGGGATGTCATCATCTTCAAGAGTCACATGACCAAAGGGAAATCTGGCTAGAAATTGGGGCTTTTCAAACCGAGGTAGTCCATAACTGGTGCGAGAGGCACCATTACCCGAACCGGGAGATCCGAAGATTTTCCAATCCGGCACAGGACCTTCAAGAATTTTAGCTCCGTTCTCAACGCCTTTAACACTTATGGCCGCAAAAGTACAGGGCTCATTAAAAACCTCAGGCTGATTCCTCACTGAGACATGAGAAATGGCTCCTGTTCCTTCGAGACATACCATCCCAGCCCCAATGCCCCCTATGGGGAAGGCGACTCTATTCAGATGAGAGCCCGAGTATGGGCCATTATAATTTCTTTTTATGGAGTGATCCTTTGTCGTCGTACATTTTGTTAATGCGATTAAAACTAAGAACGCAAAAAAAACGAAAAGCTGAGTTGTTTTGATCATTGTTGATACTCCTTTATTGGATTTTGACGGAATCCTTCAAGCAGATGATTTACTCTGTCGTAATCTTCCCTATCATGAAGGCAGAACACATAAAATCACATTATTAGATCTCAACTATATAGGTAGGGAATTATCATAAATCATCGAGATTTTCAAGATATCAGGGCTTTATGAAAGAATCTCTAAAAGCGTGATGACAATCAGTCACATTGCACTATTAAGTGTCCCAATTGTGTGGTGGAGAAAACCGTGAGAAGGGCTGGACGGGCATGGTACATCTCCCAGAGGGAGATGTGAGGGAAGCCCTGATCAGCGGGTGTAAGTCCCCATCAAGTGCGCCTCTGAGAGGACATGTCCCTCCAGGGCGATCATCAGATGGGCCTTTGATACGCCTGCAGGAAGGTCGAGTGTAGTGTCTAAAGCGTAGATCTTAAAAAAATATCTGTGCATCCCAGAAGGCGGACAGGGACCTCCATAGCCGACCTTATGAAAATCGTTCATCCCTTGCCTTGCACCGTTTTCCAGTTCTTTCTCGGGTGACACATTCTCCGGAAGGCGAGTCACATCTCCTGGAATGTTGAAAATGACCCAGTGAACCCATGTCTTCATCGGAGCATCCGGATCATCACAGACGATGGCGATGCTTTTTGTGCCTTCAGGCACATTCGACCATTCTATAGGCGGAGACACATCGAGATCGTCGCAGGTGTATTTCTTCGGGATCGTTCCCCCATCCTTAAAAACCGGACTTGTGATTTGAATGTCCATAAAAAAACCCTCCTAAGCCTAAAGGCTGCCCTGTATTCTACTCTTTGAACTTGAAGGAGATTTTGACTTTTGAGCGATAGGATACGACCTTTCCACATTCGACTTTCATATCGAATTCAGTAACTTCAGCGATCCTGATGTCCTGAAGGCTTTTCGCAGCAGTCTCCACAGCATTCCGTGCGGCTTCTTCGAAAGAGTTCGGACTGGTTCCCACAAGCTCGATGACTTTGTATACACTGTCCATTTTGACTCCTTTATAATAGGCTTGTTAGTAACAGATAAAAAAAATGTAAATCTTTTGCCTGCTCTTGTCAATCTTTTTCGTACTAAACACAGCATTTCCGAATCTGTGATGGCCTGTATTCTTGTTCCCATTTAGCCTCTCTACTGTTCCGTTATTCATCTTCAAAACCATATAATCTGATCATTCGAAATGTCATCCATCACGGTTTTAGAAATGCTTCCAGTGTCATACGAAATTTTAATACCTATGGATAGGCAAATATGATATAAGATTTAAGAGTATGGACATGACCACGCCTTAGGCTGGGGAATAGGACTGATGGATGTATTTGCCACGAATTTTAAAACCATCGACTGGGTCATTGTATCGGTCTACATCTGTATCCCTGTAGTTATCGGCATAATTGTCAGGAAATATGTCCGTCAGCTCAGTGACTTTATCGTCGCGGGCCGTACACTCCGCTTGTTTATCGCCATTGCAACTTTAACAGGGACAGAGTTGGGTCTAGTGACAGTCATGTATAACTCTGAGCTGGGTTTTAAACACGGTTTCTCAGCCTTCCATATCGGGATCATCGAAACAGTCTGCATCTTAGCCATCGGTATCACAGGATTCATCGTATACAAATTGCGCGAATTGCGATTGATGACAATCCCCGAGTTCTACGAGATGCGTTTTAGCAAAAATGTCCGGATCATCGGCGGCACTCTTCTTGCCCTCGGTGGCATTCTCAACATGGGATTATTCCTCCAGGCAGGAGCCCGATTCATGATGGGAGTCACAGGTTACAGCAATCCCGCAGGCCTCAAGCTTTTCATGTCGGCTATGCTGATCATGGTCCTCATCTACACGGTCCTCGGAGGCATGGTTTCTGTCGTTCTGAACGA
>WTAW01000075.1 GCA_013139435.1 Candidatus Aminicenantota bacterium
GGGTTGCCGTGGACCAGGTGCGAGAAAAACACGGGTTTGGGGCCCTGCTCACGGTACGGGAGAAAATGCTGGAGAGTGTATACCGTTTTGAAAAGGACCGGGGCTTTGTCCTCAAAACTGCCTCACTCACTAAATAAACGTAAACAGTGAATACAGGACACAGGATTCTGTATTCCATCTTCTGAGTTTTTCTACTGGAGTTTGAATGATGCCTCTCCATTTTCGTGAAAAAAGTTGTCGACGAATGAAGCCTCGCCCTTCTTGGGTGACATCGTGATCGGATAGATAAAAATGTTCATTCCGCTGAGAGTCCATTCGGTTTACAGCAAAGGAAAGGGAGGGGCGACTCTGCAGGATCTGGCCTCCTGGGCTTCCCAGAGAAATTGTCCTTCCTTGGCTCTGAGTGACAGAGAGAATATTTACGGCTGGGGGAAGTGGAAGAGGAAAACTCTGGAGTGTTGGGTTCACCCCATCTTTGGCTGCGAGATAGACCTTCAGGGAAGAACATTCCTCTTCCTCGTCAAGAACAGAGAGGGCTACTGGAACCTGATGGAGATTCTCAACCGGAAAAAACTGAAAACAGCAGAGGGGTTGGTTGTGGTGTTGATCCCGCGATCCGGAGAGGAGGCGTTTCCGGAAAACTTAGCAGATTTTGCCGGCGAGGATTTCTACCTTGGCGGTGATTTTTTTAACTTCGAGAAGGCCCTCTCCTGGGCGTCCCAGCACAATGTGCCTTCTGTCTGGGCCAACCCTCTGAAATTCATAAAAAATCCCGAGAGGCTCATCCTCCTCCACTCGATCCAGAAAAAGATCCCTTTTCCTCCAGAAAGGGAACGGTTGAAACACAGGATGAAGTTTTTCGGTCCGGATCAGGAGGCCCTGGCCTTGAAGAAATTTGGCTCGAGGGCCAAAGCTTTTTTCACAAAGACCGCTGAGGTGGCGGAGAAATGTCAGTTTTCCTTCGAAGGTATCGTCCCCTCACTTCCCGAAGACCTTTTTCCCACAACTCTGCGGAATGTGGTGATGGACAGGTTGCGAACCATGAAGAACTTGAGCTGGAGGGAGAGGCAGAGAGCGCGGAGAGAGCTCGATGTGGTGGAACAATCCGGTTTTGCACCCTATTTTTTGGTTGTCCATGATGTTGTGGAGTTTGCAAGGCACCGCGAGATCCTCCACAACCTCAAGGGCTCGGGGGCATCTTCTTTTCTGGCCTATCTCCTCGGAATCTCTCGAGTCAGTCCGATCGAGTTTGACCTCTACTTCGAAAGATTCCTCAACAAGGGACGGAATGACCCTCCTGATTTCGACCTCGATTTTGACTCCAGAAAAAGGGATGAGGTTCTGTCCTATGTCCTGGAAAAATACGGTAAAGGACAGACAGGAGCTGCCTTTGTCTGCAGCCTGAAGAACTACCGTGCCCGTTCGGCTCTTTACGAGACAGCCCGCGCTTTCGGGCTTCCGCCTGCGGAATCCCGGTCCTTGAGCCAAAGAGCTCCCTTCTTTGCCGAACCTGATTTTCTGAAGAAGGACAAGCCTCCACCTGGCACCATGGAGATATGGAAGGCTGCTTCTGATCTGACGTCGGTCTACTGTGAGAATTCCCTTCATGTGGGGGGTGTTATCCTGACACTGTCACCTGTAGACCGCTATCTTCCGCTGACAGAATCGGCAAAGGGTTATGTCATGTCTCACTTCGACCGTGATGCTGTGGAGGACCTTAAACTTATCAAGCTCGACCTCCTCTCTGTCCGGGGATTGGCAGCTGTTTCCGCAACCAAAAAGATACTGAAGATCAAGAGTATTCCGCCCCGGGACAGGAAGACCTTCAGCCTTTTGAGGGACGCCGAGACCATCGGCTGTTTCCAGGTGGAAAGCCCTGCCATGATGAACCTCCTCCGCCGCATGAAGCCGGAGAATGTTTGCGAGTTGACGCAAGCCCTGGCTCTCATCCGTCCCGGTCCGACCGAGAGCGGGATGAAAGAAGCACTTCTTCGAAACCGCGAGGGAAGGCCTGTCTTCCGTGATCCTTTCATGGCAAAGATCCTTCCCGAAACCGGAGGGCTTCTCCTCTATGAGGAGCAGGTGATGCAGGTTGCCGAACGGGTGGCGGGAATGCCTCCTGAGGAAGGAGACCTTCTCCGCCGAAGCCTCAAGAAGAAGATTCCGGACCCGCCGATGAAGGCACAGTTTTTCAGAGAAACTGGGGAGAGAGGATACACCACGGCAGAGATCAAGAAATTGTGGAAAGTGATGAAGGAGTTCTCCTCCTACTCCTTCAACAAAGCCCACAGCGCCTCCTATGCCCACATGGCCTACCAGGCTGTTTATTTGAAGGCCCATTACCCCGTTCCCTATCTCACTTCGGTGCTCAATGCTGGAGGTGGTTACTATGGTCTGGCGGAGTACATCGAGGAGGCCAAGAGACAAGGGATCAGGGTGTTGGGACCGGATGTGAACAGGAGTGATTTCCAATTCGAGGTGGAGGGAAAGAGTATCCGTGTCGGCCTGATGTCTATCAAGGGGCTGGCGCTGAAGACGGCAGAAAAAATCATCACAGAGAGGGAAAAAGGGAGCTACGTCTCCATCGAGGATTTCCTTTTCCGCGTGTCTCTCACCAAGGCCGCGCTTTTCACCTTTATCAAGGCGGGGGTCTTCGATTCCCTCGAACCGCGGAGAATCCAGCAGATCCTCCGCTATTTCAGAGGGATCGAGGGTATGGGAAAGGTTATGGATCTGGACCAGAAACAGAAGGAGCGGATGCTCATCGAATCGCTCGGGTTCGATCCTGAAGGAGATTCTCTGTCTCTCTTCAAGGGAAAGAGGCCGGCCCTTCGGGTCGAGAATGTGAAGGACTATGTGGGCCACACCGTGGATCTCGTTCTCAGGGTCGTGGATGCACGGCACAAAGGTGTGAACAGCGGTCAAAAATACTTTTTCCTGTTTGAGGATGAGACAGGACTCCTGGAGGGTGTGGGGGAGACGAAATGCTTGACCTTTGACTCTCCGCCTACCTGTTATTTGCGGGGAGAAGTCCGCAGCGACAGGACAGGGCG
>WTAW01000338.1 GCA_013139435.1 Candidatus Aminicenantota bacterium
AGTGCAGCTAATCCTTTGAAACTTGTTCCGTAACCAACGCTTGTTGGCACTGCGATGATGGGGACTTCTGTGATGCCTGCGATGACACTCGGCAGCGCTCCTTCCATCCCAGCAGCTGTGATGATGACTCGGGCCTTCTTGATGGTGCCCAGCTCTCCGAATAGCCTGTGAAGGCCGGCCACACCGATGTCATAAATTTTATCGACTTCGTTACCCAATATCTCACAGGTCACTACTGCTTCTTCGGCGACAGGAATATCTGAGGTCCCCGCAGTAATGATGACGATGCGTCCTTTCCCGGGAGGCGGGTTTTTTTGTTTCAGGTAGATGGCCTTAGCCAGGGAATTGTAGCGGGCTTTGGGGATTTGCTTCTTGATTTTTGTGTAGACTTTCGGCTCAACGCGTGTGATGAGAAGATTGCTGCCTTTTTTAAGAATGGCCTCGGCTATTTTCAAGATTTGAGTGTCCGTTTTTCCGGCTCCGAAGACCATCTCTGGGAATCCTCGCCGCAACTCTCTGTGGTGGTCGATCTTGGCAAAATTCAGGTCCTCGTAGGGAAAATCTTTCAGGATCTTCAGGGCGTCTTTGGGAGAAAGCTCCCCCTTTTGAACTTGGATGAGGAGTTTTTCGAGCTGTTTGTTCATCGATTCATTCTAGCACAAATCCTTTTGACAATGCCAGATGCACGAAGTTATACATCCACAGAGGAAACATTGAGGAATGTTTTCTTTTTTATGATGCCTAGATTCTTCTCATCTTCTCCATTATACTTAAGACGAAAATCACATAATGGCTCAGAAGGCAACGATAAAAAAGGAGATCTCGTTTTCCGGGGTCGGAGTTCATTCTGGACAGAATGTGGTGTGTTTGCTAAAACCCTCCACCTCTGGAGAGATCCTCTTTTCCGTCAATGATGAAGAGAGCTTCGAGATCCGCATCGATCCCTTTCGGGTTGAATCCAGTTTCAGCTCTATCTTGACAGATGGTCAACGGAAGGTCCACACGGTCGAGCATCTTTTGTCTGCCCTGTATGTTTTTGGCGTGGACAGCCTCGATATTGAGCTTGATGGGAGTGAAATACCCATATTGGACGGAAGCGCATGGCCGATCGCCAATGCCCTCGAGGAGTGCGGAATTCAAACACTCCCGCAAAAAAAGACTTTTCTGAAAGTCACAAAGCCCTTTGTCGTTCGTGAAGAAAATGCTTCAATTTCGGTCGTTCCGGATGAGGAGTTCAAAATAAGTTACACGATCGAGTTCGATCATCCTGCCATTCAAAAACAGGCTCTGGACTTGGTCGTCAGTAAAGAAAGCTTTCTTGAGGAAATCGCTCCTGCCCGTACATTTGGATTTCTCAAGGATGTGGAGAGACTCTGGGATAAAGGACTGGCCTTAGGGGGTTCCTTAGAAAATGCCATCGTCCTTGATAAGAATGGTATCTTAAACGGGCCCCTTCGGTTTGATGACGAGTTTGTGCGCCATAAAATCGTAGATTTTATTGGAGACCTTTCTTTGATGGGGAATCCTCTAATCGGACATTTTAGTGCCCACAAAGCGGGACACTCCCTGCATCTCAAAGCTGTCCGCTTTCTCATCGAAAATCCTGAAGTCTACACACTCCTCTAGCCTTTCAATTAAAAGCTTGTCAACAGAAGGATTCTAAGATAAAATGGTCAACACTTTGATTTTAATATTGTTAGGGAGATAAAAGTGGTTGCAGAGAAAGAAAAAAAGAAAGTAGATGGCTACGAAAATGCCGTGGTTTCCTTTGGTGAAGCGATCAAAGCTTTAAGGAAGGGCAATTATGAGAAAGCCGAGGAGTCGCTCAAGGCGCTGATGGAAAAATACGCTTCCGAAAAGGAACTTGTGGACCGTGCAAAAATTTATATAAAGATTTGCCGGGAAGGCAAGAAGAAGGAGTCAATGCCCTCGAAGACTTTCGATGATTTTTATGAGCATGGTATTTTCAAGTGGAATCAGGGAAACTATGAGGAAGCTTTACAACTGTTCCAGAAGGCCATTGAGAAAGACCCAAGTCAGGCTAAGATCCTGTACTTCATGGCTGCGATTTATCAGACGATGGGGGATACTGATCAGTCTCTCGAATTCCTCAAGAAATCCATCCAGAAAGATAAGTATTTCAAGGTGTTAGCCCAGAATGACTCAGATTTTGAAACGTTGCGAGAAGATAAAAAGTTTAAGATATTAACCACGCTTGCATGAAAAAAGGCTTATCTGCTCTTATCCTTGCTGCTGGAAAGGGAACCAGATTTAAGTCGGATAAGATAAAAGTCCTCCATCCCCTTATGGGGAAGTCCATGCTGCAGTGGGTGGTGGATTCTATCCAAAAGCTTGGACCTGATCGTATCCATATCGTCGTGGGGTATCAGAAGGATTTAGTCCAGGAGTCTCTGACTGGACAAAACATTGATTTTGTCTTCCAGAAGAAACAATTGGGAACAGCTCATGCCGTTTTGGCGGCACACGCCGCTCTAAAAAAGGAAGCAGACAGAGATCTCCTCATCATGAATGGGGATCTTCCATTGATCCGGGGTGAGACACTAAAACCGCTGCTCAGAAACCACAGAGAGAAAGGGAATTCCTTAACCTTTCTAACCACTGATTTGGATGACCCCACCGGATTTGGACGGGTTATGCTTTCTGAAGACAAGATATTCAGGATCATCGAGGAGAAAGATGCCACTCCAGCCCAGAGAAAAGAGAAAGAGATCAATGTCGGCATTTATCTCTTTCGAATAAAGGATCTTCTTAAAGGCCTCTCCCAGGTCTCCAATAAAAACAAAAAAGGGGAGTACTATCTCACAGATATGATCGAAATCCTATCGCGGAACGGCAGGAAGGTCGGAAAGTACAAGACAAGGAACACGGAGGAGATTGTTGGAGTTAACGATAGGTATGAGCTTGCTCGGGCCATTGATGTTCTTCGACTGAGGAAGATTAAATCCCTCACTGAGAGGGGAGTCACTGTTTACGATCCTGGATCGACATGGATCGATCACGATGTAAAGGTCGGAAGGGACACTGTTATTTACCCTTCGGTCATCCTGGAAGGAGAGTCCGTCATCGGAAGCCATTGCACGCTTTATCCCTATGTTCATATGATCGATACCCGGGTCGGAAAAAGAGTTAAACTTCTCTCTTCTTCAATGATCGAACAGAGTGTTATCCAGGATGATGCCCGGGTGGGTCCTTTTACGCATCTCAGGCCCAATACAATCATCCGGCAGGGGGCCAAGGTCGGCAATTTTGTGGAAATGAAAAACACGGATTTTGGCCGGCACTCCAAAGCCGGGCATCTCTCCTATCTGGGGGATGCGGATATTCAGGAAGACGTCAATATCGGTGCCGGGACGATCACGTGCAATTATGATGGAGCAAGGAAGAGTAGAACCAAGATCGAATCGGGTGCGTTTATCGGTTCTGGAACAGAACTGGTTGCGCCTGTGAAGATAGGGAAGAGAGCCTATGTGGGCGCGGGTTCCACGATCACCAAGGATGTGTCCCCGGAAGCTCTGGCTGTTTCCCGAAGTCGTCAGCAAGAGAAGCCGGATTGGGCTAAGAGAAAAAGGAAAAAATAATGTGTGGAATAATCGGATATATCGGACCCAAAAACATTGTGCCCCTTCTTATCGATGGATTAAAGAAGTTGGAGTACAGGGGGTATGACTCAGCTGGGATCGCAGTCGTCGACTCGGGAAAATTGTATCTTCAGCGGGTGAAAGGAAAGATCAACGAGCTAGAGAGCACTCTGGAAGGAGAAACTGTTTCCGGGCAATACGGTTTAGGACACACACGATGGGCAACACACGGTCGTCCTTCAGAGGAGAATGCCCATCCTCACCGCGATTGCACCGGTTCTATCGTCGTGGTTCACAATGGGATCATCGAGAACTACTTGACCTTGAAGAAAATGCTTAGAGAGGAAGGCCACGAGTTCGTTTCCGAAACGGATACGGAAGTCATCGCTCATTTGATTGAGAAGTATTTCGAGGACAAATTGGAAGTGGCTGTCCAGAAAGCCCTCAAGGAGCTGGAAGGCGATTTTGCCATCTCAGCGATCTCCACAAAGGACAAGGAAAAAATCGTGGCAGCCAAATCGGGTCCACCTGCAGTTGTAGGGATAGGAGAGGGTGAATATCTTATTTCCTCTGATATCAATCCCTTGCTTTCGCACACACAAGACGTTGTTTTTCTTGAGGATGGAGAGATGGCCATCATTCGGAAGGATGGTGTGGAATTCAGAGATTTTGACGGAAAGCCACTTGATAAGCCTGCGGAACGCTTGGCCTGGAACCCTCTCATGATAGAGAAGAGAGGCTATAAACATTTCATGCTCAAGGAAATCTTCGAACAACCTCAAGTGCTCCGGGATACCTTCGAAGGGAGGATTTCACTGGATTCGGGGACAGTGAATCTGGGAGAGATAGAGATCTCCCCCACAAATTTGAGAGAGATCTCCCGAGTTGTTATCATCGCTTGTGGCACGTCCTATCATGCCGCACTCATGGGACGATACCTCATCGAGACTTTAGCCCGTGTGTCGGTCGATGTTGAGTATGCCTCTGAATACCGTTATCGAGATTTTATCCTCGATCAGAACTCGCTTGTTGTTGTTGTTTCACAGTCTGGAGAGACGGCGGATACGCTGGCAGCTCTACGAGCTGTGAAAAAGGGCAACCCGTTGACTCTGGCCATCTGTAATGTGATCAATTCATCGATTGCCAGAGAGTCCCTGGGAGTCCTTTCCACTCATGCTGGCCCTGAGATCGGGGTTGCCGCGACAAAGACATTTTCTGCTCAGATGGCGGCCCTGGCTCTGCTGGCGATTCATCTTGCTCAGATCAAAAAGACGATCGACAGCCAGGAAAGCCTCGCTCTTATTCAGGATCTCCAGCGAATCCCGCACAAGATCGAAATGATCCTCAACGAAGCGGATATTGTCGAGAAATTGGCATGGGATTTTGTGCCGTTTTCGCATTTCCTCTATTTGGGACGATGGATCAACTTTCCCATTGCGCTCGAAGGCGCGTTGAAACTCAAGGAGATCTCATACATGCATGCCGAAGGATATGCAGGGGGTGAGATGAAACATGGTCCCATCGCTCTCATTGATGAGAAAATGCCCACGATGGCTATCGTGCCCAAAGATAGGGTCTATGATAAGATGCTGAGCAACATTTCTGAGATCAAAGCACGTGTGGGGCACATTTTAGCCGTGGCCTTTCAAGAGGATGAAGACATCCGGGATAGGGTGGATGATGTTATCCCCATCCCCTCAACGAACCAGCTCTTCACGCCCTTTTTAACGACGGTCCCGCTTCAGCTCTTCGCCTATTACATCGCAGCCATTCGGGGTGCCGATGTGGATCAGCCCCGCAACCTCGCCAAATCCGTCACCGTCGAATAAAAGGGGACAGTCCCTTTTTTCCAGGGGTAATCAAAAAAAGGGACTGTCCCCTTTTGTCACTGTAGGGTCCATTCCCCGAATGGACCGCTCGGTGAACGCATCCTGGATCGGTCAGCTCGGGGAGCTGACCCTACATGTGAGGCATCGGACCGTTTGAGGAATGGACCCTAGATAACAAGAGAACCTCTCTCTTATTTCACCAGGAAAGCTTGATGAGGATGCGGGCTTGTCGAGGTCGCTGCCTGCCCCAGATCTCACCGAAGATCGGGATATCCTCTTTGACGTAGGAGATCGGTCTCTGACTGTTGAGGAGGTTGAACACATCGAGCCTCAGAGTTAAGCCCATCCTCTGAGGAAGTTTTATGCCTCCCAGCCCGAATCTCTTTTCAACGCCGAGATCCAGATATGCGTGCGAAGGAGTCTCTCTTGTGCCTCTTTTTTCGGGGTAGGAATAATATCCGCCAAAGAAAGGGACGTAACCCATTTTCTCCCAATAGTAACCGGAGATGTATTCGAAAGCGGCCGAAAAAGAGAAATCGTACGGAGCAAGATAAATCACGTTGATCTTTAAGTCATGATCGATCGAGTAGGGGAGTTTGCCATACTACCCTTCATCACCGATCCCTCTTCCTCCCAGGCCACCCAGAGCCCAATCAACATACTCCTTGACCTCCTTGAGTTCCGGC
>WTAW01000264.1 GCA_013139435.1 Candidatus Aminicenantota bacterium
GTGTGATGGAACCTGTCTATTCCTATTCTGATAGAATCTTGGGAGAATTTCTTGAACGTTTGAGCTCTCAAAGCACGGTGATCGTTGTTTCCGACCACGGCTTTGGGTTCAATAGGGGCGGGTACGGGCACACAAATCTACCCGAGATTCCCCACGGCATAATCCTGATCAAAGGCCCCAATATCAAGAAGGGCTACCACCTCCAAGGGGCGCATATTTTTGATATCCTCCCTACGATCCTTTATATTTTTGATCTTCCGGTGGCCAAAGACATGGATGGGAAGGTTTTGACAGAGGTCTTTGAGAAGAAAATTCTGAAAGAGCGACCTGTCAGGTATATCGAAAGCTACGAGGGGGAGACGCGCATAGAAAGAGGTCAAAAGGATAGGGAACTGGACAAGAAAACATTGGAAGAGCTCCGTGCCCTCGGATATATCAAATAGCCTCAGCCTTGTGTTTTTCCTTTTCCGATTGAACGATTATTAGAACATGCCGATATTATGTCTGTGATAATATGAGATTGAGGTTTTGGTAAGTGAGTATCGGCAGTTTTTATGAATAATCCAGTTATCGGATATAGCCGAGGGCCCTCATAGTTTCCTCCAACTCTTTATCCAACCCTTTTCGTTTTTTCGCCGTCTCTTTTGCGCTGGATTCGTAGATGGCATATATTTTGTCGATGAGAGCCCTGACGATGTCCTCGTTCTGCGGGGCGATGTTATTTCTCTCGAGGGGATCGGTCTTGATATCATAGAGCTCCACGAGGGCAATGGGAGGGGGCACCGGAAGATAAGTCTCCGGAGGTTGGCCAAAATCATTGTTCAGCATCAATTTGTATCCGTTCCGGATTAGTGTGATTTTCACGGGCAGTGTGAGCGTGCTTTCTGGAGAGTCTAAGTCTGCAACAGCCATCTGCTCTGGCTGCGGTTCGCCCCTGAGATAAGGGATGAGGCTTGTGCCGTCTAGACCATACGGAGAATAATCGATGTCCAGTTGCTCGAGTATCGTGGGCATGATATCCACGATCCTTACGGTGTCACTGATGCGTTGATGTCTGTATTCGGAGTGGGGGAATTTGATGATCAATGGGATTTGTATGAGTTCGTTATACAGGGTGTGGCCATGATACCAGGCTCCATGGTCGAAAAATTCTTCACCATGGTCTGAGGTGAGGACGATCATTGTATTCTGGTAAAGACCGAGTTCTTTCAGTTTTTCGATCAATGGTCCTATCAACACTTCGTCTGTATAATGGATCTCACCGTCGTAAAGAGCGATAATGTTTTCTTGCTCTAGAGACGATAAGCTTCTGAAAGGGACATGGTTTTTCCGCTTGTCTCCGAAAAGGATTTTTTCCATATCTCCCTCTTTCCATGGCATGTGCTTGCCGTGAAAAAAGGCGGAATTATAGGGAGAAGGACAGGTATAAGGATCATGCGTTTGATAGGTGTGAAGGAAGAGAAAGAACCATTTGTCTTTATTTTTGCTCACCCATTGGTTGAAATGGCGGAACAGGATCTCCGCCGAGCGCGGGTGACGTTGGGAACGCTTGAATTCTCGGTAACTATCAAATCCCTTGGAAAACCCAAACCTGTGGCTGACTAACGCACCTCCTGTGATGGCGTGCGTGAGATAGCCGTTTTTTCTGAGCAGATCGGCAAGGGTCACGATGGAAAAATCAAGGTAGGGATTTGCCTTGTTCACCCCGTGATTTCTGTTGTCCAGTGACGTCAACAGCGACATGTGGGAAGGGAGTGTCCAGGATGTGCTGCTGTAGGTATTTCTGAACAGGGCCCCATCCGCGGCCAGCCTGTCTATGTGTGAACTTGTTTCTCTGCCATAACCGTAACATTTCAGGTGGTCAGCCCTCAGGGTGTCCAGAGAGATCAGGATGACGTTGGGTGGAAGTGTTGTTTGAGTGTGGAGCACTGGGGAGCGATAGATCACAGGATTTTCCCAGTAAGCAAACTCTATCTCTTCTGGAATAGTCTTTTCCGTGGCTCTTTTCTTCGGGGATGAAGGGGCAAACGTTGTGATGAATTTTATACGAACCTCTGTGTCTGCATAAGGGGAAAAGTCGATTCTTTCCTTGTCCACATCTCCGTAGAATTTCCTTGTATACGGAAGCACGTTCTTTGAAAAAATAACCTCCTCTTCCCCCTTTTTCTCTAAAACGACCTGAAAATTCACGTCCTTGCCCGGCTCCTTCCTGAATGCGCTGTAGATCCCATACCCGAATTCTAAGTGTGAGGATGGCGGGATTTTTAATTCAAACTGGAAAAAAGAGGAGGGGGGAGCGAGAAGCACATTCTGAGTATCTTCAAGAACCCGCCTAGATAAATTTTGAGAGTAGCCGAGAGTGACCAACTTTTTCTTTAAATTGTGCGGATTAGACTCGATGGGCATGTCGTGCGTTACTGCCTCGTGTTTCATTTTGGCAAGAAGAAGAATAGCATCCTTGGTTGACTCTTTGACAAGAATATCTGTGAGGTGAAAGTGGTCTCTTTCAGTTTGTGGAGACCCGTTAGAGATTGCCAGCTTGTGTCTCCCTTTTTTGTCCTTAACTTCGAAAGCGTACGCGTTTTGGCAGTCCGAAGTTACGTTTTCTGTAAAGATTTTTTCCCCGTCGAGAAATACACTAACAGTGGAGTTAATAGCTGGGGAATGACCTATGATTTCCACTGTGTATTTCCTGTTGGAGGCGAGCTGAATTTCATACGCATGACTTTGAGGATCTGGGATTTTCCCCCCGATTCTGGTTATGTATTCAACAGGTTCCGCATAGTATTCTGCGGTAAAACTATCTGATACAGGATGTGGCGTCCCATCCGGGATCGAGAGAAGAACAAGATCTCTCAAAGATTTGATAGAGATCTTATCGATAAGAATGGCCTGTCCAGTCTGACTCGAGCTGTTTTCTCCGTGTTCGACTTGCAAGGAGATGCTGTTCCAGCCTAATTGGGCCTTTCCGGTCAGGGTGTAGCGTTTATACGGCCCGACGATTATCGTTCCGATGGGTTGGCCGTCCAGCTCAACGTGCATGTGGGGGTTCTGAGCTTCAGGATCCCGGCTCTCTGCCCATATTTGCATGAGGAAGTCTCCTGCGGGAAGGAGGAGCTGTCGGCTCAATTTTCTCTCCGCTTTGAGTATGAACAAGTCGACCTGATTTGTGCCACTCGCGGCAAAATTCTCGAATTCGTATTCTCCTTTGCGGAGGTCCCAGCTCAATACATCAGGATCAGCAAATTCTTCAAAGGGAATGTCCTCTCCTCCAGAGATCATGCGCAAAATGCCTTTGGGCTTCTCTGTACTCCAAAAGAGAACAGGCCTCTGCGTGCTCAAGGTTTGGAACGTTTGTCCCTCTAGATCTAACGGCACGAGATCTCTGACGGACCATTTCTGCCGGACTTTTTGGAGGTGTTTTTCCAAACCCAAATAAGGAGAAGCCACGATTTGTTCTTTATCCAAACGGTCAACGAACCGATAGAGGTCGAATTCTTCATCCCGTTTACCGGAGCATGTAGCGAATAGGAGTGAAATGATGAGGAAGAAGAAAATTCGGGCCGATATTCTCATTTAAGCACAGTCCTTAGTCTCTCTTGTATTCTAGACCAACATATGCCAAACATCAATCTACCCTTGATGAGGATCAGACAAACAGTTACAATAAAAAAACTTCTCCGGTTCTGCCAGTTCAAAAAAGAACAGAGAGGAAGGTCCTGATGAAAGCTAAATTATGTGTGGCGATTCTTGTGTTGGCGGCGGTGTTCCTATTCTGCTCTAGGGAGGCGGAATCCCCGAACAAACCTGCCGCTATCGACACTGATGGGTTAAAACCAAAATATCCCATTCAGGGGAGAATCGTGTTCCAGTCCGACATGGACGGCGACAGAGAGATCTATGTGATGACCAAAGACGGCGTCAAGAAGTTGACAGACAATGACTGGGATGACGAATTCCCCAAGTGGTCTCCGGATGGGAAAAAGATCGCCTATTCGGCGAATCCAAAGGGAAATTATGATATTTTTGTCATGGATGCGGACGGTTCAAACGTTTTGCCTGTGACCACATCCCCCAAGGCTGAGGTCGAACATGCTTGGTTTCCGGACGGAAAAAAAATTGCCTTTACCATAGAAGAACGCAAGAGACTCAGGAAGAGGTTCTCGCTCTGGATGATCGACCTGGAGTCCAAAAGGATCACTCGGATCCTCTCCGAGTTCAAGGGGTCGAGCGCGCTCCCC
>WTAW01000111.1 GCA_013139435.1 Candidatus Aminicenantota bacterium
CCAGGAATATGCGATTGCGTCTCTCTTTTGCCGGGGCATTCAGCGCGGCAGCGATCCTGTTGGTCATCGTTGGTCTCTTTGTGCTTCCCCAGAGAAGACCGGCAGAGATTTCGAGCATTGAGAGATCTACGCCTTCAGCATTTGATCGTCAAGACCAGCGTCGTGTGAGAGATTACATCCCCATCGTTGAGGCGGTCGATTACACCGGTGAGATCCGGACCGTACAGGATCAACCGCATACCATATATATTTTAGAGCACGTCTCTGAAAGCACCGATACTAAGATTATTTACTGAGGAGGTCATTTAACATGACTAAAAAAATTCATACGATCTTAAGCCTTCTTATATTCCTAATGGCCTTAGGCCTGAGCTTAGGTGCAGCTTCGAGTCGCGCTTTGGCAGAAGATGTAGAGATTGACAAGATCACAAAAAAGGTTTTCCTATCTGTGGTGAGGGTTGAAGCAAGAAATGGCAGGAGGAAAGTGGCCACTGGTGTTGTGATCGATAAGGAAGGATATATTGTCACAACGGCACTCATATCTCCCCACGATGAGAAATTGTATGTTATCACCTCCGACGGTGACCGGCTCGATGCAGAGTTTCTGGGTATGGATTCCGTGACTCATCTGGCGTTGATCCAAGCAGATGCGAAGAAACTGACGCCCATCGCGAAAGGAGAGGTTGAGAATATCTCTCCCGGTGCATGGATCGGAGTGGTCAGCATATCTCCCGATGATACACCTGCTGTCACCCAGGGAATCGTGAGTTCTCTTGCCAAGGATAAACTCCGGTTGAATGTGTGGGTTGTCAGAGGTGCGAGCGGAAGCCCGGTTGTGGACAGCCGGGGCCGGATGGTAGGGCTGATCCGCGGGGCCTATATTAACAGTGGCATGACAGTTCGTTTTATCCAAAGAGGTGAAGAGGGCCTTTTCGTCGATAGATCAGAGGCCCCGTCTTCCGGGATGGCCATGGCTGTACCCGTGGATGTTATAGACAGAGTGTGCACCGAGATAAGGAAGACCGGAAAGATGAAGAGAGGCTGGCTGGGTGTCTCTATCGCAGAGAATGAGGCGGGCCAGGTGGAAATAGTCGATGTGGAGCATGAGTCTCCTGCTGAGCTGGCAAAGCTCGAAGAGGGAGATGTCGTTCTGGAGTTCGAAGGGAAAAAAATCACGAGCACGGAGATGCTGGCTGAAGAGATCCGGATGCACGAGCCTGGCGATGATGTTGACATAAAGATCGAAAGAGATGGAAAAACGATGGATGTGAAAGTGAAACTGGGAGAGTTCTCGGAAAAGGATATCATGCGCGAATTCCAGTTCAAGTTCCCGCGGCTTTTCGCCCCTGATCGGGTGAAACCTGTGCCCATGCCCGATTTTGAAGATTCCAAGCTCTTCCGTTGGGTCGGCGGGGTGCAGAACTATATCGGTGTGAGCTTGCAGGAGTTGACCCCGGAATTATCCGAACATTTCGGCGTCAAAGAAGGCAAAGGTCTTCTTGTAGCAAAGGTTTTGGAGGACAGCCCTGCGGAGAAAGCCGGGCTCAGAGTCGGCGATGTGATCGTTAAGGCTGATGGAGAGCGCGTCGGACGCGTGAATGTTCTGCAGCGATTGATCAGGGATAAAGATAAAGGCGAAAAGATCACAATTGAGTACTTAAGAGATAAAAAGAAGAAAACCGTGGAGATCGAGATCGAAACAGAGGAGAGAGAGTTTGAGTTTTCATCTATGAATTGGGACAAGTATGCGGATGTCTTCCGGAAATACAGCGATAAGTTGCAAAATCAATATAAGGAATCCCAGAAGAAATACAAAAAAACTGCTGAGAAATACAGATCTGCTTATGAACGGTATCGGTGCATAAGAGTGTAACCTTGCTCTTGTGTCCCATTCTCAATAGGGGAGACTCCTGTCTCCCCTATTTGTTTTTTATGAATAAAACAAAACCTTAAAGCTAGTCTTGTGAGGGTAACTTAAGCCATTGGTTAAGGAAGGATTGGAATTCATCGGATGAGAGCCTGGAGTTGGCATAATAGCCTTTGTCTTGCCGCTGTTTCATCGCCTCATAAAGGATGATACCCACAGACACAGAGAGGTTGAGGCTTTGGACCATGCCGACCATCGGGATCTTGATGATGTGGTCAGAGAGTTTGAGGGCCTCTTCTGATATGCCCTCCGATTCGTTCCCGAATACGATCACTGTGGGTTCAGTGTAATCCAAGGATGTGTAGGGGACGGCCTCTTCGCCAAGATGAGTGGCCGCTATTGTGAATCCTTCATCTTTGAGATGTTTGAGACACTCGGATGTGGATGAATAGTAGTTGAATCTCAGCCATTTTTCAGCGCGGGTGGATATGGCTCGGTTGACTGGGAATGGTTCGCCCGATGCGGAGATGATCTCCACATACATGATGCCCGCCGCATCGCAGGTCCGCACGACGGCGCTGGCGTTGTGCGTGTTCGTGACCTCTTCCAGAGCCACACGAAGGTCTGGCTGACGGAGAGAGAGAACATGTTTCGCTTTTTTTATTCTTTCTTTTGTCGGCATTACCTAGCCTGAATTATTCATAAAAAATGTCGATCCTTATTACAAATATATTAATATCAGAACTTTACGCTGTTTTTCCGGGAAATCACTCTGACAATTCCATTTTCATTGCCCTTCTTATTCATAATCGACATTTTTTATGAATAATCCAGGCTACATTTTTTTCCATTAGAATAGTATCGTTTTGATTATTAAACAGATATAAAAGATGACGGAACCTAAAAGGGCCCGATTTTCTCTATTCTGCTTGTAGAGCTCCCAAATGAAACGATGCTCTGGATCTCGAGGAAGTTTTGGCTTAAGTGTGGGGAAGAACAACGGTACGTGTTTTCTGTATTCGCGGTATTTTTCCGGAAAGAGCTGAGACATCTTCTCCTTTTCTGCACGGATCACAACTGGATAGATGATCAGGAAATTTGCCAGAAAAATCGCCAGCACTCCCCATGATTGACATGCTACCACTGTGCTGATACCCAAGATCATACTGCCGAAGTAGAGTGGATTTCTAGTGTATCGGTATGGTCCGGATGTGGTGAGTTCCTTTTCCTTCCTCAAGTTTCCACACGCCCAGATCCTGATGGTGAGCCCGAGCACTGTTATTACGGCTCCTGCGATCAAGGAGTAAAATGTGGGTTTTGCCAGGATGAGGGAAAGGATGGCGCTAATCAGGCCACTCCGCACTCTCCATTTGTAGATTATGTTCGAGAACCCAGATTCACTCATCGCTTTCCTAAACCTCTATGCAAAACTCTCCGATCCTCTTCCCTCATACCTTCAAAACCTCTTTGCACAACCCTCCAAAACCTCAAGGCACAAGCCTCCGACTTCCTCCGCTGTGATTTTTTTTAGGCACTCTACTGTCGAGCATTTCCTTTGATAGCAGTGACTGCACTCCAGCTCATGAAAGGCAATCCTGTCATTCAGACTGAAAGGGCCGTTTCTTTTTGGGTTTGTCGGGCCAAAGATCCCCACCACAGGCCTCGAGAGCGCACAGGCCACCTGCAGAGCAAAGGTATCACCGCTGACAATCAGGTCGGTCTCCTTGATGAGGGCGATGATGTCTTTAATGGATAAAAAAGGTACTTTGCTGATAGATGTCTCTTTATGGATAAAATCTGCGATCGTTTTTTCCTCTTCATTCCCCCATAGAAGGAGAAAGAATAGGTCATTTCTGTTTGTCTTGAGGAGACGGATGAGTTCCACCCATCTCTCCGGGTCCCATCTTTTTGTGGCCCATGCTGCACCAACGTTCAGAATGACCAGTTTTTCCGAATCCTTATAGCCCAGTTCTTCCAGCATTTTCAAGGTCGTTCGCTGCAAAGCGTCGGGGATCATTAGCGGGAAATTGAATTGTTCCTCCTCGATCCCGACAAGAGAGAGGAGGCTGAGGTTTTTCAGGATAACGTGAGTTTGTTCTGAGATCTCCTTAAGCTGGTCCGTGTAAAATATAGACGTTATAGGTTCTTTCAGGTTTTTGCGATGGAAGCCGATCCTCCTCTTTGCCCGCGAGAGATAGGAAACAACTCCGGATTTCACCAGGCCTTGAAAGTCAATGGCGGTTTGGTCCCGGTTCCTGATGTTTTTTCGGATGAGCTTGACCTCTGACCAGGACTTGAGAGAGGTGACCTTCCATCCTCTGGTTTTGGCAACAACAATGCGGTCGATACCTGGCACCAGGTCCAGGATCTCTCTGCCGTTTTCCTCGACGATCCAAACGATCTTCGCCTCTGGTATTTTTTCTCTAAGCGCCGAAAAGGCCGGCAGTGTATGGATAATGTCCCCGAGAGAGCTTAATCGGATGATCAGAATGTTGTCCATGGGATGATCTAGGGAGAATCGTTCCCTTCCGGTTTGAGGCCGATCTTCCGGGAGATCTCGGTTGTGTTTTTGACCTTTGGACCTCCGGTAATGGCGATTTCTCCCCCATAACTCAAGACCGTTTCCCTTTCAGGCACCGTTTCTTTGGTATAGTCCGAGCCTTTGGCGTGAACATGAGGCTTGAGCGTGAGAAGAATATTTTCCACGTTGGCCTCTTCGAAAACCGTGATGTAGTCAACAAAATAAAACGAAGAGATGATCTCCACTCGTTCCTCTTCGTTCAAGATGGGTCTTCCTTTTCCCTTGAGCTTATGGATGGAAGAATCGCTGTTGAGGGCGACGACCAGAACATCTCCCTGAGCCTTTGATTCTTTCAGATACCTGATGTGCCCTACATGGATGAGGTCGAAGCAGCCATTCGCGAGAACGATACGTTTTCCTTTCGTTTTTTCTCTGTTAATGATCTCTTTAAGATGCTTCAGGGCGTGTAATTTTTTCAATGTTCGGATTCGATGGCTTTTATAAGTTCTTGTGGAGTAATGGTGGAGGTGCCTTTTTTCATGACTACAAGACCACCGGCGTAGTTGGCGAGGTGGGCGGCTTCTCTGTATGAGGCGCCTGAGGTCAGAGCAAGAGTGAAGACGCTGATGACGGTATCTCCCGCTCCTGTGACGTCGACAATGTCGCTTGTGCCGAATATGGGTATGGGGAAAGGGGATTTTTTCCTCTCGAAGAGGACCATACCCTGTGACCCCCGAGTGAGGAGGATGGTCTCTGCCTCTGATTTTTTGAGAAGAGTTTTTCCGGCTTGTGTGACGACTTGATCGTTGTCGTTGATCCTCACCTGCAGCGCTTCTTCTACTTCCGGTTCATTGGGCGTGACGACCGTTACTCCTTTGAAATCGAGCAGCCGAAAACGGGAATCCAGGGCGATGGGGATGTTCGACTTTTGAAAGCGGGGGAGTATACGACGGAAGATGTCCTCCTTCACGGTGTAATAGTCGTAATCAGAGATGATAACGGCATCGGCTTGTGTTCTAAGATCGAGGAGAGCTTTGAGGATCTTCTCTTTAAGTGCCGGGAGGTCTGGGACCTTTGTCTCTTGATCGATGCGCAGGATCTGTTGTTTTCGTGTTGTTTCTTCGCCGGCCAGGATCCGTGTCTTAACAGGGGTGGAGTGCGCTTTATGCCGGATGAGGTGCCGGGTGGATATGCCGTTCTGCTTCAAGATCTGGGAGATCCTGCTTCCGGCCTCGTCTTGGCCAAGAACGCCGACAGCAATGGGATTAGCACCCAGGGCCTTCAGATTGAGGAGTGAGTTTCCGCCTCCTCCCAGAGAAAATTCCCTTCGCTTATAGGAGAGAATGAGCACAGGAGCTTCTCTGGAGATGCGTCGGGTTGTCCCATAGAGATACTCATCGAGGATGAAGTCTCCCCATACGATGATCTTTTTCTGGGAGAAATTATCGATGACCTGGAGCAGGGACCTCTTTTTTTTATCCACGGAACTTGCCAAGATTTTGCCAGAAAAGCTGTAAAAAATCAATCAACTCTTTGGTCCAGCCTATCCATGAAAGGGGACAAAAAAGGGGACAGTCCCTTTTTTTCAGGGGTGAAGCAAAAAGGGGACAGTCCCCTTTTGTTTTATTATGTGCTCGATAGAATGAGTTGAAATCCGAAGGTCGATTGCATAGACTAAGAGGTTATTCACGCGTTTAGCTGAAAGGAAAAAATGGGCATGAAATATCAAAGACGCGCAAAATTGTCAGTATTGGGATCTCTTCTTATATTATTCCTGGCTTCTGCGAACCTCTTTTCTCAATCAATCGTTGTCGATAATTTGGCTGAGAAGATGGACCTCGAAATCCAGAAAACCATGCTTGAGGGGAAGATACCGTCTGTTGCTGTGGCTCTTGTCTCGGGAGACAAGATCGTATGGACCGGAGCTGCGGGATATTCCAATCTGTGGGCACGAACCCCCGCTGTTACCAGCACGGTCTACCTCATAGGTTCCACCTTCAAGACGATGTCGATGTATGCGCTTCTTCAGCAGATGGAGCAGGGGAAATTCAAGCTGGATGACAGAGTGAATGATTATCTTGAGGAGTTTAAGATCAAGGGAGAAGACTCAGCAAATCCTGTGACTTTTCGTCATCTATTGACACACACGTCCGGGCTCCCGGAGGCTTATGGTGCACATCTTGTATGGGGGACGACTGTTCCTCCCTCCTTGCAGGATTATCTTGCGTCCTCTCTTAAGCTTCCGCATCCGCCAATGACAAAAGTCATCTATTCGAACATGGCGTACACGTTGGTGGCCTATCTGATCGAGAAGTTTGCGGGTGAACCTTACGCCAAATATATACAGGAGAACATTTTTAATCTCCTGGAGATGGATGATACGGCATTTATGCCTCGTCCGGATATGGAGGAAAGGTTGTCCATTCCCTATATCATTGATAAAAAGACGCGCCATCATGTGCCGACGAGGCGTACGAAGGCCGATGTCTGGCCTGCCGGTGTTGTTTATGGGACTGTGCTCAATCAAGCAAATTGGTTGATCGCCAACTTGAATCGCGGAGTGTTCAAGGAGCATCGGTTTATCAGTGAGGCGACCTTCCAGGAGGTGATGACGCGCCAGTACGATCAATTTGCCGGGCCGATCGCGCGCGGATGGTTGAATGAAACAACAGGCTATGGTCTCACGTGGTGGATCTCAGAGAGGAATGGAGACAAATTGTTCGCGCACAGCGGGAGCGTGAGTGGATACACGGCCTTCATCGCCGGCAACCTAGATAAGAAAACCGGGTTTGTGATCTTAACGAACGGGCACCGGTCCCACCCGCATCTTTACAAGCTCGCCATCAAAGCCCTCGACCTCCTAGAATAAATAAAAGGGGACAGGCTACTTTCTTTATTACCCCTATAAAAAGTAGCCTGTCCCCTTTTTATGAACGGTCCGTTCGGGGGAACGGATCCTACAACTTAGTTTGAAAAACGGACCTTACAGTTTAGTCTTCACACCTAACTAATTCGATGACGGCTTCCTGGTGCGGGGTTTGGGGGAAGAGGTCAAAGAGAGCGGCGCTCTTAATTCTATAATTGCTGAGGTAGGGGAGCTCCCTTCTCAACAGTTTCACATTGCAGGAGATAAATACGATCAGCTCCGGTTTGATCTCGTTCAGGCGTTTTAGAGTCCTTGGATTCATGCCGCTCCTCGGTGGGTCTAAAATCGCATAAAGAGGTTCGGGTAAATCAAGGATCTTCAGATGTTTGGCGTCCATCAGGATTGGTTTCACATTCGAGATCTCATTCTCTTTGATGTTTCCTTCACAGGCTTCGATGGCGGGCTCGTAATTCTCCAAGATCGTTACGTCTTCGAACAGGTCTGCGTTGATTATTCCAAACGCTCCGACCCCCCCATAGAGGTCCAGAAGATGAGCTTTCTGTGTTGGATACGATTTGAGAAGGTCATGGCAGTACGCATGAAGTTTCTCGGCTATGTCGTGATTGTTCTGAAAAAATCCCTGGACATGGTACCTGAATGTTCTTCCCAGATAGGTCTCGCAAAGCATGTCCAAACCCTTAACGACTGCATACTCATCCGAGATGCTCGCGCCGCTATCGTGTGTGACATACGTCATGAGCACATTCCGGGCGCTTGTCTTTTCCACATACGCCTCGATTTTCTTTCTTGCTTCAGGTAACTTGTCTGAATCTTTATTCAAGACGATGGACACCGCCGAATCCGATGGGGGAGTCCTCATCACAGCAAACCTGAAGGTGCCAACATGTGTCTTATGATCAAAGGCATCAACATCTTGGAAGAATTCCCTTATTTCCCTGATGAGAGAATTCAGCTCTTCATTGGAGATGACACATTTTTCCACATCCACGATCCTTTGCCATGAGCCTTTCTCCCTGAATCCCAATCCACCCGGATGGAAGACCATGTCCATCCTCTGCCTGTAATAATAGTCACTCCCCGAAAATACGGGGATTTCTTCAAACCTCAAAGCTTGGGACAACTTTTCCCTCTTGTTTTCCAACTGGATTTTGTAGTCGACATCCTGGAAGGCACACCCGCCACACTTTCTGAAATAAGGACAGAGCGGTTCAGCCATGACTCGCCTCGATCCAATTATATTCATCCATCAGAGAATTCTCTTTATATCCAGAAGGTTTTTGATATTGTAGTCCGCATCGCTCACTTCCCTGTGATTATTAGAGATGTGCTCGGAATGATAATGGACCAATTTCTCTCCGAATTCACAAAAGATCGTCTTCAGCCCGAGTTTTTTTGCCGGCTGAATATCCTGGACTGGATTATCACCCACCGAATAGGATTTGTGGGGATCTCCATCGAGATGCTGCAATCCATACTCGAAGTGCTTGCCCTCTGCTTTGAGGGCTTTGACATCACTGCTGGCGATGACAGCCTCAAACATATCGATAAGCCCAACATGTTTTGCCCTCAAGAGGACCACATCCCTAACGGCATTCGTGACCAAAACGTTGAGGAATCCCTTGCCTTTGGCATACTTGAGGATGTCTCTTGCATGGGGAACGAGAACCAGTTTATTCAGGTTTATCTCCTGACTGTGTTTCCAGTCGATCTCAAAATCTTCACCGTGTTGAACATAATCGTGCCACTGCCAGGAATTTTCGATATCCTTCAGGTGATTATTGAACAATCGCTCAGCTTCTGTGAGAGGGATATTCCTCTCCGCAGCAATATCTTCTTCCAGGCTGCGACAGACCGCTTCATCCAGCCTGGCTTCATTCGCCAGTGTGCCTGTCCAATCCCAGAATATGATCTTCGACATAGGTCTGCTATTGTAAACAAAAATGCCGCGCACGACAATTCGAAGATTTTGCACGATTTTACAAAATCAAATCATAATGGCGTAACATATAGCTGGATTTAGTGGTAATACTCTATAGTGTCATATACTAGTGTTAAAAATTGTATTCAAATTTCGCTTAAAGAGCACGAAATTCCATTAGACATTCGTTTC
>WTAW01000398.1 GCA_013139435.1 Candidatus Aminicenantota bacterium
CGGATACGCTTCTTTCCCTTTCAAAGATGACTTTTTCTCATGAGCTGAGTCGGCTAATGGTCTTGGAGCAGATCTATCGCTCCTTAACAATCGCTCGTGGAAAACAATACGCGAAGTAAGGGGGACAAGTTGAATAAACAAGAGAGAGAACGTTATAAGAAAAAACTCATGGAAAGAAAACAGGAGCTTAGCCATAAATTGAGCGAATTTTATTCCGAAAGCAAAGAAATGGAAACAGAAATGGCAAAGGATCTCGGAGATAAAGCAGAGAGTTCTTACACCAAGGAATTTCTGCTCAGCCTCTCTGATACGGAGCGAAAACAGGTCGCATTAGTCGATAAAGCGCTGAAAAGAGTCGAAACTGCCGATTTTGGTATTTGCGAGAGCTGTGGAGTGGCTATCGGCAAAAAAAGATTGAATGTCGTTCCTTGGGCACCTCTTTGTATTGCCTGCCAGCAAAAAGAAGAGGAAGAGGCTTCTTGAAGTTTTCTTTTCTGAATGACACTTTATCTCGAGTAAGGTTTTTCGAACTCATTTTTTTCCCCTCCTTCTGCCGGCTGTGTTCAGCTTTGCTCGAATCGCCCAACGAAAGGCAAATCTGCAACTCCTGCTGGGAAAGTGTTATGCGCGAAAAGACATCTTTTTGTATAAGCTGCGGGCGGTTTTTTGAGGGAGAGTTCGATCCTCATTTCTGTGAGTCTTGCCTCCATAAAAAGCCTCCCTATTCCCGCCATCGTTCCTGCGGGCGATACATGGGAAAACTGAAGGAGATCATCCTGCTCTGCAAGTTCCACAATTTACCCATCCTTGCTGAAGGACTTGCTAAATTTGCCCTCAACGCTCTTGCGCATGAGGATGCTTTGTGGTGGGAGCTGGAGGCTATTGTTCCTGTGCCTCTCCATCCCAAAAGGGAGCGGGAACGAGGTTATAACCATGCTCAGATGATCGCGAAGAAATTGGCTGAATACAGAGATGTCCAGCTCCTTGATAAACAGTTGGTGAAAGTGAAAAATGTGCCGCCCCAGATGTCTTTGGCCATGGAAGATCGCCTGAGAAGCGTGAAAGGGGCCTTTGCCGTCAACAAACAAGAGGAGGTTAAGGACAAGGTTGTCCTTCTCATCGATGATGTTTTCACCACGGGCTCGACAGTAGGAGAATGCAGCAGACTTTTACTCCAGGCGGGAGCTCGAGAAGTCCGTGCGCTCACAATCGCACAGGCCTGATGTATTCGAAAAACCTGATGTGTTCCCAAACGCAAAAAAAAAGCGCCCAGGCCGATCAGCCTGAGCGCTCTATTTTGTCTGAGTGATTGTTTTACTTTTTCGTGGTCTTTTCAGGCACAACCTTTGTCTTAGCTTTAAGAACCTTGACTGTGCGAAGTTGAGCCTTATGCTTTACGTCTTTTTTTTGGGCTTTGCTGGGGGGCCGACGAGGACTGTCGCTTCCCCCTTGCGATGCATTTTTTCCAGGGAAAGGATCAGATCTTTAGGGGTTCCGCGCGTGAATTCCTCGTATATCTTCGTCATCTCCCTGGCAAAGACGATCTGTCTTTCTCCCAGGGTTTCTTGGACGAGAGTGAGAAAGGCTGAGAATTTTCTCGGCGGGAGATAAAAGACAAGAGTCCCTGTTTCGTCCTTGAGCGATCGCAATAACTTTTTAGTCGCTTCTTTTTTTGGAGGGGGAAAACCCAGAAAAAGGAAACGGTGTGTCGGAAGGCCCGCCGCAGACAGAGCAGCGGTTACAGCCGAAGCCCCTGGGATGGGGACAACTTTGATTCCCTGATTTATGGCCTCCTTGATGAGAGGGAAGCCAGGGTCAGAAATGCCCGGTGTCCCTGCATCCGAAACCAATGCCACATCCTCACCCTTTTTGAGCCGGTTGATGATTTGAGGGATTTTTTGTCTCTCTTTGGGTTGGTAATAACTGAAAAGCTCTTTCTTGAAGTTGTACGCATTCAAGATCTTTTGGGTCTGACGCGTGTCTTCGCAGACAATAAATTGCACGCGCTCGAACGTTTTGAGGGCGCGGAAGGTCAGATCGTCCAGATTCCCTATTGGAGTGGCCACCACGTAGAGCGTGCCGGAGCGTTCTCCCTCGTTGATCTCGCTATCCATGGTGTCTCTCAAGAAATTCTGTCTATTTTTCTCTGTCGTAAGGGAACAGAAAATCGTGGCCGACCGTGCGATCTGAGATTTTAACGATGGGGGGGAGTTTTCGCTTGAATTCAGAGTTTTTCACAAGAGCAATAACTCGCTCGACCATCTCTTTTTTGAATCCTTCGGCGATCACTTCATCCGCAGTTCTTCTTTTGTCGACCATCTGATAGAGCAATCTGTCGACATTTTCGTATGTCAGCCCAAGCTCCCCTTCGTCTGTTTGTCCCTCCCAGAGACCGGCTGTGGGCGCCTTTTTCAGAATTTTTTCCGGAACTCCCATATATTGTGCCAACTCACGAATCTGTGTTTTGTACAGGTCGCCCAGTGGACTGATCGCACATGCCATATCTCCGTGGATCGTTCCATAGCCGAGAAGCAGCTCAGTCTTATTGCTGGTTCCCAGAATGAGCGCACTTTCCCTTGCGGAGTGGTCATACAGGATAGACATCCGTTCCCGCGCCATTTTATTCCCGATTAAGATTTTGTTATCTGTGGGATGGCCTTTGAAGTAACTGTCCACCATTGGAGCTATGTTGATGACCTTGGATCGTATTCCAAGAAAACGAACGACATCCTGTGCATCATCGATATCCCTGCCGTACGTGTCTCCGTATGGCATGATGAGACATAAAACATTGTCCGGATCGAGCGCCTTTGAAGCGAGAAACGCACAAACTGTTGAGTCCAATCCGCCTGATAGCCCCAATATTCCTCTCGAAAAATGAAACTTTGACAGTTCCTCTTTGATGAATTTGGTGAGGATCTTTTCTACGAAGGGAGCGTTAATCTTCATATGTCTTGACCACTCTTTTAAGAGCCTCGAGGATGATCTCTGGCTTCTCATCTCTTTTATAAGGCCATTTTTTGCGGAAGGAGCGGATCTCATCGAGGTCGATGTCTGTCACCATAAATTCCTCATCTCCGTACGACGCTTTGGCCAAGAGTTTGCCGCCGGGATTATATATAAAGGACCCTCCTGCGAATGATTTTCCATCCTCAAAACCCACTCTGTTTGCGTATATGATAAAAGAGGTGGAGAATCGGGATAGGGATTCTCCCATGAGTTCCCACATATGGCTGGTTTCCCATCCGTCCTTGCCCGAGATCCCCCGTCCGGGCGCTGCGCTGAGGACAATAACGATCTCTGAACCTCCGGCAAAAAGAAGATAACCCGCGCCATAATGGAGAAAATCGTAGCAGATCATCAGCCCTGCTTTTCCGAAGGGTGATGTAAAGGTCAAAAAGTTTTTTCCCTGGCCAAAAAACTTCAATTCCTCGAACATTCCATAGGTGGGCAAAAAAACCTTGCGGTGGATGTGGAGTGTTTTTCCTTCCGAGAGATACGCAGCTGAGTTGAAAAAATGCCCCCGTTCTCTCTCCTCCACAAACCCAACAACAAGGGATATGCCTTCACTCAACTGCTTCAATCGTTGGAAAATAGGGGATTCATCAGGCTTTAATGCCACGTCTGGCACAAAATCTTGAAGGGTGTATCCGGTGAGGCTCAATTCTGGAAAAATGAGAAGGTTAACCTTATTTTTTTGTGCTCTTTCGACTAAATCCACATGAATGTCGAGATTTTTTTCCATATCTCCGAGGTGAGGTGCAATTTGGGCAATAGCGACTTTCATGATTGAAAAATTAGCATAATTTGGTGACCATTGCAATCAAAGAAACATGGAGGAAGCTACCTCAATAACGCAATAAGATTCCTGTCATCAAGGTTCGGGGATTCTTACAAGCATGGAGATACTATTTGAAAAAATAGTTTATTTTGAATATAAATATAGGCAAGACGTTTTAGTGTTGAACGTGAGAAGCTTAATCCGATAAGGCAGATTAGGAGGAACATGGAGCACATAGGCCGCTATCTCCGAGATATTTACTTTAGAAAAAAAAGGGGGCAGCTCACCTTCCGGTACCAAAACATACAGAAATACCTCTATTTCCAGGATGGGAATCTCGTCTTTACCAAAACAAATCAACAGGCCGAGCTGTTGGGAGAGGTCCTATACAGGTTGGGGAAACTCTCTCAAGAGGCCTATCAGAACATTGAAGAGTACATCGAACCCATGGAGATCATCGGTCAAGTCCTGGCCAAACGTGGACTCATCTCGCAGGAGGATTTGCTGGACGGCCTGACCTATCAAATGAGAGAAGTCACCCTGAATATGTTCCCGATATTCAATGGTGCTTTCAAGTTCCAAGAGAGAGAAGAGTTGAGCCTGGAGGGCCTCGATACAAAAATCGGGATTCCCGTCCTTATCGCGGATGGGATCCGACGCATGAAGTTCGATCCCAACCTTGAACAATATTTGAGAACACAGACAATATCACCGAGGGACAGAGGCCTTGCCCTTCAGCTGACTGAGGAGGAAAAGGGAGTTCTGAGCAGGATCAAACCGGATTCTTCTCCCTCCGAGATTTTGAAATTTTCCGGATTGAAACCTGATTTCTTCTGGAAAAGCATCTATCTCTTTTATTGTCTAAATTTGATCGAGCTGAGCCATGAGGAAAGTGTCTTCGAGGCCAGAGAAAAGCCAGCAGCAAAGCCTATTGGAAAGGAACAGACAGAAAAACTCATGAATCTTGAGGAGTTCCAGCAAAATATCTCTGGGATGAACTTCTATCAAATATTGGATGTTTCAACATCGGCATCCCAGGCTGAAATCAAAAAAGCGTATTTCGGATTGGCCAGAAGATTCCACCCGGACCTCTTTGATCGAGACATAGCCACGCAACAAAAAGAGATGATCGATAAAGTTTTTGACCAGATCACAAAGGCCTATCACGCGTTGAGTGATGAAGACAAAAGGGAGGAGTACGATAAGGAGCTTGCTGAAGAAGCCGCGGATGACAAGCGGGGAGTCACCAAGAAAGCAGAAATAAAATTTCGTCAGGCCAAGACACTGTATAATCAAGCTCGCTATGAAGAGGCCATGTCCTTTTTGGATCAGGCGATCAGGTTGGATGCACATAAATCTTCGCATTTCCTGTTGCTCGCCATGGTCGAGACAAAAATCCCGACATACCTGAGAAAAGCCGAGGAGCATTTTATAAAGGCCATAAAACTGGAGCCGTGGAGTCCTGATGGCTACCTGGGATTGGGGATGATGTACAAAAATGCGGATTTAAAAGTCAAAGCTACGAATCAGTTCAACAAAGCCCTTAGGGTTGATCCCGGCAATCCTGCAGCTCTGAAAGAATTGAAGGAGCTGGAAAAGCCCAGGTCAAAGGGTGGATTCAAAGACCTTAAAGATCTTAAAAATCTTTTGTCTTTAGATATGAAAGGGCTCAAGGAAAGGCTTTCGACGGATATATTTGGAAAGAAAAAGAAGAAGTAATTCTTTGGTTTAAAGAGAGATAAGCGCTAAGAAATCCTTCTCGTCCAGAACAGTCACTCCTAGCTTTTGGGCTTTTTCGAGTTTAGCTCCCGGTTCTGCTCCTGCAATGACATAGTCCGCTTTTCGGCTCACGGTCGATGTGACGGTTCCTCCCCGCTGTTCGATCTCTTTTCTCGCCTCTTCTCGGCTGAATTGTGAGAGTTTCCCTGTCAAGACGAATGTTTGACCGGATAATGACCCCTCCTCGGACGATGCCTCGGCTTGAAAGAAAGAGTTGACGCCAGCCTCGCGCAGTTTGTCTAGAAGCGCAGTATTTTTCGGTTGGTGGAAAAAAAAGACGATGCTCTCAGCCACCTTGGGTCCTACATCCTCTATCTGGATCAGCTCTTCGGGAGGGGCCTTGGCCAGTGAATCGAGATCTCTGAAATGAGAGGCGATCGCTTGTGCTGTGCGTTCTCCGACGAACCTGATGCCCAATGCATAAATGAGTCGATCCAGGTCCATTCCTTTCGATTTTTCGAGCTCGTCCAGTAAATTTTGTGAACTTTTAGGCCCCATTCTATCAAGATTGACTAAGTCTTCATAACTTAATGCGTAGAGATCGGGAATGGTTTGAACGAGGTGTTTTTCCAAAAGCTGATTGACGAGAGCTTCTCCAAGAGTCTCGATATTCATGGCCCGGCGGGATGAATAATGAAGGAGAGATTCTTTCAGTTTTGCCGGACAGGAGGGGTTGATACAGCGGGAGACTACTTCGTCTTCGGGCCGGAAGACCTCAGTGTGACATACAGGGCATATTTTAGGAAAAGCGAAGGGAATTTCTCTCCCTGTCCTTTTCTCCTTCATCACTAAAACAACCTTGGGGATGACATCTCCGCTCCGCTCGATCAAGACAAAATCGCCGACGCGGATGTCTTTCCGCCGGATCTCGTCCTCATTGTGTAAAGTCGACCGGCTTATCGTCGTTCCCGAGAGCTTGACAGGTTCGAGTACAGCAACGGGAGTTAAAGCGCCTGTCCGCCCCACTTG
>WTAW01000018.1 GCA_013139435.1 Candidatus Aminicenantota bacterium
ACGCTATTAAATAGTTATTTTAAAACATATATCTTAAAAGAGAAATTTTTAAAAGGTGTTAAAAGCATCCCCATAAGATTCTGCCATTTTTTTTCCTGTAATATTTTCAAACCATACCGTATAGTCAATGTATTTTTTCTGTACCTAAAAGTCCGCCATATCCTGTCCCAAAAAGAAAAAATAGAGGCGAAATTAGAATTGGTTTCTGACCATTCCACGGAATGATGGACCCGGTGCATACTTGGTGTCACAAGCAACACCCGAAAAATCCGATCAACTTTTTCCGGCAGAGCAATATTACTGTGGTGGATCTGGATGACTAGAATAAGGACTATCTCATACAGAACAAACTGAGCAGCAGACATGCCGATAAAAACAAAAACCGGGAGGCGGATGAGAGAGGAAAACATGATTTCAATCGGGTGAAACCGGTTGGCTGTCGTGACATCCATCTCTCTGTCTGTATGATGAACACGGTGAAAGAGCCAGAAGAGAGAGACTCTGTGATTGATCCTGTGCCAAAAATACATCCACATATCAAACATAATAAATACAATTATTAATTCCAACGGTTCCGGAAGAGAAAAATGATAGATGAGGCCTATGTGCCTGTTCAGAGACCACTGCATGACATTTAATGTAACGACAGAGAAAAAAAAGGCAAATAATAAACTATTTAAAAGGGAAAGGCAGATATTATAGGCCCCATGAGGCACTCTGTTCTTTCTTCCTTTAAAATGAGGGAAAATTGTTTCCAGCAGGAAAATGACCAGTAGGGCTGAAAATGAGAAATACGTTTTTAAAGACATAATCAGATCCTATTTAATATCATCGATCGTATCAATATCCTTAAGAAATATCATCATGATATCCGGAGATACAGGGCTTTAAAAGATATATTCATTATACAACTGCTGATATCAGGATAAACAGCCCATAACTTATCTACTTTACAATAATCCCTGGGACAAAATAGGCACAAATGCATACCAAAAGTGCGATTTTCGCTTGTTTTTGCTTAGTTTGGTGTGGTTACACTAAGCAGCTCATCCCGAGATAGTTAGGTACAAATCACACAGGTGTCACGCGACATGCCTTAATTTACTCGCTATTGCGTACGGTTACATAAACATGATGAGACGGGAGTTTCGAGAATTGTTCGGGAAAAACCGAGTTTTAAGATTGGTAGCGGGGGCTGGATTTGAACCAGCGACCTCCGGGTTATGAGCCCGATTAATGAGGTGGTCACTCTCCCCTATTAACAGGGGTAGAGAGACATTATAACGTTAGCACCGTTAAGCATTTGTAGGCATTTATAAGCACATTTTGGCCCGTATATGGCCCGGGTTTTGTTGGCCGCTGCGGGCCTTTGTGTATTTGACACTACAACAGTGACACAGGGAGAGGGTTTGCTTTTCTTGACAGCCCAGCGGGGTCGGTGCTGGCGCTCGTGCTTCTGATCTATGGCGTTCCGGTCTGCGGACTTGGAATGCTGATCGGCTATCTTGTTGGCCGACGTTCAATCACCGGAGTATAAGTGCCATGGTCCTCTGTGCAGCATACAATACCTGGCTACTATTGATAGTTGAAGATGATCGGGAATACTATAACCACAATCCATGCCCAGACTGCATACACTGGAAGATAAGACATTTGCCAGCGCTCAAGTGGAGCGAACGATGCTCGTCCTGTTAGGAATCGTGTATATAGAACAGCTGACCAGCCGAGGTTCACGAAAAGGATGATGTTCTCTCCCAGGGCCGTTACTTTGTTCGGGGAAAAACCGAACTCAGAGATGCGTGCCGCAATAGCCCAGAGAGCGAGTGTATCGACAAGAAGTGCACAGATCACTAACAAGAGTTGTAGCTTGTCGAATAAACCGGGAGGCGCCTGATGGTCGCGTGCTGAGATCGAGTAAAGAAGCAGACCCAGGACAAATACCAGAAGCAAGTCGAAGCCTATAAGCACTTCACGCTCGACATTGATTCCACTTCCGGTCCAGATCACCGTCACAAAAAAAGCGAGGAGCAGAACCGTGAACAACGGCGTGAACAGCCGCGTGAGCACGGGCGCCATATTCTCGATAATGCTCTGTTTGGCCTCCACCAACCAGGCACTGATGATGACCCCCCCCGCGACTCCGCACGGCAGCATCCACTCATTCACGAATATCTCGACACGGATTCCGATAGCATCGAAGATAAAAGAAGTGAACACCATCAACACGCCACCGCCTAATGCAATAAGGGTATAGTAGATGAACCATTCACCTGAGAAACGCACGAAGTTCATGCGCTGGTTATGGTCGTTCCAATGACCGGCGATATAGGCGAAACCAACGGCCAGCCACAATGCGATAGGAAGGTGTATTGCGGCCAGCACTTCGGTGTGGCCTCCCAGCTTGAAAGGCAGGGTGTTAACGACCAGAGCGGCCACGATGAACGGCACGGCCAGCCAATAGCGACCTACCTGATCGAGACCGCGCTTCCATGCAAAGAAACCAGCGAGGAATGGCAGAATGAACAGGCTGAAATTGCGGGCGTAAAACGATACTGTGAACTGAGAATCAAAATTAAAATCTCTGATGAAGAGCACGGGGAGCTTGATCGCAACAGCAGCAGCGATTGCCAATGCAATTGCCACTACAGCCTCTCTCTTCATCTCAGAAGAGGAATCTCCCAGGTCCGGCAATACGACGAGCTGCTTCCAGAGTCGCTCAGAGTACTCACGCGCAAACTCCCGCGATATCGAGTCGAGGTCGCCCAGTCGTTTCACTGCAACAAGGAAGGCTTCATCGTCGTCAAGACCTGCTTCTCCGAGAGCTTCTACCTGAGTTCGAAGCTGATCCTCCAGTTCCTCAACATCGATAGGCTTGACTGCCTTTCGGCGGGTAACATAGTTCCGCCATTCCCTGATGCGTTCTTCCAGTGTCTGTTTTGTCTCCACTTATTGTCTCCTTTTGAGCATGAGGTTAGATGCCTTGTAACGCAGCATCTTTGCCAGTGAACCAGATGCCACGCAACGTTGAATCGACTACTTGCCACTGGCGTTGTTGTCTTGCGAGTTGTTCCAGCCCTCGATCTGTCAGGCGGTAGTACTTCCTTCGTCGCCCAGTCTCAGATTTGCCCCATGTCGACTTGACATATCCATTACGCTCCAGACGATGCAAAAGGGGATAAAGCATCCCGTCCGTCCACTGAAGCTCACCTCCCGAGAGTTCTCTGACTCTCTTGATAATCGCATATCCATAGCTCTCACCTTCATTGAGTATGGCCAAAACAAGTGGTGTAGCGGAAGCAGCGACAAAATCTTTATCGATCTTCATGATTGTACTTCTCCTGATGTGTCGGATTCTGTTACATAGAACAATTATACATAGCTATTCTATGTATTGTCAAGCAACACCTGCATCTGCTCTAAGGTGAGGATGTAGGGTGATATTAACTGAGAATACGCTACATATCAGGAAGGCTTCCGATGGGGAGTCATGCAATAATAAGAACGGAGGTAGATTAGGCGATACGCTCCTATTCTGGCCGCAGAAGAGGAAAACCGATGCTGGCGAGTTATCGGCATCACCCGGCCTCCCGATGAATGAAATGACGGCTGAGCCGGAAGAACGCCTACTCACATCTTACTAAACAAATCTGTGACATAGGGAGAGGTCTAAGTTAGGAGTAAAATGACGGGGCAAAATCGTCGCTTAAGGGTGTGTCCAAATCATTCGACGACATACAATTTGGAGGAGAAGAGTCAAATTGAATGATGATGGTACGCTAGGGTAAATTCGAACTGCCGACCTACTGATTCGAAGTCAGATTTGCCAACTTCACCCTCGCATCCTCCACCTCCGCTATCCCCGGGTCCGCATTCTTCCACAGGTCGAGGAATTTCTCATAGTACTCAATGGCTTTGGCTGTGTCGCCCTGCTGTTCGTAGATCTTACCGACCATGTAGAAGGATTCGGCGTAGATATCACCATACTGTAACCGTGTGGATGTGAAAGTGGTCATCTCTTCATATTGATCACGCGCACTTTCTAAGTCACCAGATTCGTAATAAGCCATAGCCAGAGAATTTGCGAAGTCTAATCGCTTAGCCAAGGGACCATAACCTTCAAGGGCCCTGGCCTTTTCAAAATATTCGATCGCCGCAGAATAATTCCCACCTGCACGCTCTATTTCCCCCATAAGATGATAATAGAATTTTATCGCTTTATTATCTATCCCCCGGTCGAGCATTTCCTTAAGCTGCGCTGCCATCTGTTTCGCCTCAGCTTCAGATTTCATTGCGAGTAAAATCAATCCTTTCACATATCGAGCTTGCCTCTGATTTTGTAAATATCCAGCTTGTTCAGCAGCAGCCCAACTCTCTTCACATGCTTTTAAAGCCTCGGCATAGTTTCCCATCCGAAGATTGTATCTGGCTCCCCCCAGTAGCGCTGAGGATTCCCAACGCGTTTGTCCATATGACTTGATGCGGGCAACTCCTTGTTTTCTCTGAGTATCAGCTTTTTCAAGTTTTCCCTGTAAAAAATATAGCCGTGTTAGGTTGCGTCCACCCATAACTTGGGACACGGGTTCTCTTGATTCAAAGAGTTTGCCGTATTGCTCTCCAGCTTTTCCAAACTCCCCCATTAAAGCATAAATATCCCCTCTTACCATAAAACATTCATAATTCGTAGGATTCAGATAAAACGCTTTTTCCACTTCGGCAAGGGCTAGATCTAGCTCACCCAGGTCAACATGATTGTACGCCAAAGTAAGGTGTATCTCAAAGTGGTCTTCATTACTGTTTTGATAGTCCTCTAATACTTCCT
>WTAW01000044.1 GCA_013139435.1 Candidatus Aminicenantota bacterium
CCCACTGAAGATGTCATGGAACTCCTTCATTATGGAGAGGAGACAGCCGGACGGATCATGTCCCCCAATTTCTACGCTCTGAACGAGAAAACGAATGTCTCGGATGCCATTACAGCCATGCAGCTGGAGGGGGACGTGGAATCGGCATTTTATCTGTATGTGGTCAATGATCAGAACCAGTTGAAGGGCGTTGTCTCTTTAAGACAGTTTTTATTTGCCCGGCCGAATACTCCTATCAAAAATATCATGACCACTGATGTCATCAGCGTCCATACGGAAACCGACCAGGAAGAGGTGGCCCGAAACGTTGCCGATTACAACTTGGTGGCCATCCCTGTTATCGACACAGAAAATACACTGGTCGGAGTCGTCACTGTCGATGACATCATCGATGTCATAGAACAAGAGACAACTGAGGACATCTACAAGATGGTGTCTTTGGATACATCCGACAGAATTCAGGACAGCCCTTTGACCTCGATCAAAAAGAGGCTGCCTTTTCTTCTCATGAGTCTGCTGACAGCTTCTGTGTCACCATGGGTTGTCAGCCATTTCAGGGGCAGTATACAGCAAGCCGTCACTCTAGCTGTTTTTATGCCTCTTGTCGCAGCCCTTGGTGGGATCGCCGGAAACCAAACCATTGCCATCATCGTGCGGGAGCTAGCCATAGGCCAGATCGAATGGATCTCTGCAAGAAAAGCCCTGTTCAAAGAAATCCTCGTTGGAATGGGCAACGGCATTGTCATCGGGACTATCTTGGGAGGGATCTCGTATTTGCTGATCCGCAATCCTTATCTGGGGCTCGTTTTAGGCCTTGCAGTCATCATCAACCTTTTTGTTGCGGCTCTGGTCGGAACTATCATCCCCCTGTTCTTGAAATTGATCAAACTGGATCCTGCCTTGGGTTCAGTCAGTCTTCTCACAATGTGCACAGATTCCATAGGCTTCGCTGTCTTTCTTGGGCTTGGAACGCTCTTCCTCCAATACCTTACCTGAAGCTCTTATGGCTCGCAAACAATCAGAATCCATCGTTTTGAGATCCTTTGAGATCGGCGAACAGGATAAGATCATCGTCTTTTTTGCCAAAGATGTCGGCATCTTCAAGGGAGTCGCCAAAGGCGCGCGCAAATTCGGGAACAGGTTCGGAAGCAGCTTGGAGCCCATGTCCCATGTCAATGTTTTCTATTATGAGAAAGAAAACAGAGAATTGGTGACTGTGAGCAACTGTGATCTGATCGAATCCTTTTTCGACACACAGAACGACCTGGATACATCATTCACACTGAGTTATTTCGTCGAGCTGATCGAGGAATTTTTCCCCCTACACTCCAAAGATGACACATTGTTCCGGTTACTCCTCTCTACACTCCAATCACTCAAAGCCGGAGCTGACTTGGACTTCACGAGCGCCTATTTTGAAGCCTGGTTCCTCAAGCTCAGCGGCATTCTCCCTGATTTTAAGAGGTGCAAAAAGTGTAGAGAGGCGATCTCTTCGGTGAGTTGGCTCTCCCATAATAAAGATGGCGTCTTCTGTGACCGATGCGTCCCCCAAGGAAAAGATGAGATCTCACCAGAGATCAATGCCCTACTCGGCTGGATGAGAAAAAATCCTCCTCCAAAGGAAAAGGGGCAGCCCTTCGAATCCGAACACATGGCTGCCATACGGGAAGTGATGCAGAGTATCCTCGTCTTCCATATGGAAAGAAAACCCAAGTCGCTTTCTCTTCTGCATAAGAGATCGGTAACAAAAAATGAGAAATAAGAGAACAAATCAAGAAGGCATTCATGGACTTTCGGGTCTTGAAGGATATAATGAATAATCCAGGTTAAAAAGGAGGTGCAATCTCGATGAAACACTTAAGAAGTTTTTTAATCTTTTTATTAATCCTCAGTTTCTCACTTGTATCCACGGCCGATGAGGGGATGTGGATGCCACATCAGATGAAAGGCCTCAACCTGCAGGAAAAGGGGCTCCGGATGGACCCTGCAGACCTTTACAAGAAAGATGGGACAGGCCTGATGAGCGCAGTCGTCTATCTGGGTGGCGGAACCGGGGAATTCGTGAGCCCCGACGGCCTGATCCTCACAAATCATCATGTGGCATTCGGTGCCCTCCAGAGAGCCGCCACAAAGGAGAATGACACCATCCAGGATGGATTCATCGCCTGGACGAGACAAGAGGAGATCCCGGCTAAAGGGTATATCGCCGATGTCTTGCTCGGTTATGAGGAAGTCACGGCAAAGATCGTGTCCGGAATCAAATCCGGGATGACTCATCGCAAACAATACGAGGTCATCGACAAGGCCAAAAAAAAACTCATCGCAGAAACGGAAAAATCGGGAAAAGATATCCGCGCCACTGTGGCCAACATGTACAGCGGAAACGCCTACTATCTGTTCCGCTTCAAGCGGATCAAAGACATCCGGATCGCCTATGCCCCTCCGCTGGACCTGGGCAATTTCGGGGGTGATATCGATAACTGGATGTGGCCGCGGCACACCTGCGATTTTACCTTTCTGAGGGCTTATGTGTCTGAGGATAATGAGGGAGTGGATTACAGCACCGATAATGTTCCCTATAAACCAAGATCCATCCTCAAGATCTCCACAGAAGGCTTCAAAGACGGAGATTTCTCTTTTGTTATGGGTTATCCAGGACGAACATACAGGAACTATACGCTCGATGAGCTCCGTTTCGACCTCAGGAACATGAGGGACAGGATGGAGCTTTTTAAGGATGTCATCGCTTTTTTTGAAAACGCAGGTAAGGATGACAGGGACATCCAGATCAAGTACGCGGGGATCATCAAGGGCCTCAACAATGGCCTGAAGAACTATCAGGGGAAATTTGAGGGAATAGACAAGATCGACCTGATCGGAATAAAAAAAGATCAGGAAAAAAACTACATGAAATGGGTAAAGGAGAATCCAGAACGAGAGAAACAATTCGGGAATACCCTGGTGAATGTGTCGACCTTTATGGACAAGTACGCCTCCTATTACACAAAGAACAACCTCCTGGGGCTGATCGTCAGCCCTTATTTCGGCTCAACCCTCCTCTCGCAAGCGTATACCATATACCGAACGGTCGAGGAGAGAGAAAAACCCGACATGGAGAGGGAGTCGGCTTACCAAGAGAGAAACCTTCCGCTCATCAAGATGCGCATACCGCTTGCAGAGCGTGGATATCACCTGGGTACGGATAGAGCTTTTTTGAAGCATCAACTCAAAAAACTTTTAGACTCTCCAGAGGATCAGATCCCCAATGCGTTGAAAGAGCTGATCGCAAAAAAATCGGAAGAGGCGATCGATACCTTCGTTGACAATCTCTACGACAACACAATCCTTTCCGATCCGAAAAAAAGGCTCGAACTCGTCGACAGCAAGCTGGATAAGTTGAAGGACGTGGGAGATCCC
>WTAW01000399.1 GCA_013139435.1 Candidatus Aminicenantota bacterium
CACCCTCTGAAGTGTTGGCCGCTAGTAAACCTGTGTAGTCGACTTCAAAAGCGATGAGATCTCCAACCCGATAATCGTTTTCAGAGTTTTCTATGTCGACTATAGTATGATCGAATGTCTGGCCCAGGATTTCGATTTTAGGATCAACAGGCCAAATATTTTTGGATATCACGTCCTGGTATCCCAATGCCAAAAGAGCACGTTTGCGCTCTCCCCGGTCAACAAAAGTTTTGGATTGCATAAAAGTATCGAGGCCAAGTTCACCTAATGGGACAGTTGGTTTCCGGTTGACTTCGATGATTTCCGCTTTCAGGATGTACAGGTTCGAAACCACTCGATTGACGTCCATGCTCGAGTGAAAAAATCCATCAAGATATTTGACTTCCACATACTCGATGCCGAACTGGTGCAAAGCACCTATCCGAAGGTGATTGACGCCCTCAGGCCATGTTCCTTTTTCGATCAAGTGGTAACTCGTGCAGTTCCCCCCTGAGATGTATTTAAATTTTATTCCGAATTTGGCTTCGAGCTCTCGTGCGATTTGGACGAACATCCTGCCATTTTCCACCGTAGGCCTAACGCTTCCATAGCAGTTGAAGTTGGTTCCAAGCCCGTATAACTCCAGGTTGGGAAGCCCCAGGGTTTGCTTGACTGCCTCTTCCAAATATTCACGGTTTTCGAACCATATGCCCTCTCTTATATCGCCCATATCGACCATGAGAAGAACTTGATGTATTGTTTTTTGTTTGACAGCCTCCTTTGATAGAGACTGGATCACTGCTGCTTCGGAATTCAGAGAGATATCCGCATATCTAACGACTTCTTCAATTTCGCTGGGAGATGGAGTGCGTAGCAGGCATTTCTGGCATGGCAAATGCTGCAATTTTTTCAGGTTAAACACACGTGACTCAGCCACAACATCAATTCCAGCCTTTACAATGGCCTCAGCCGTTTCAAAAAGACCATTAAAGACCTTATTCACTCCCATAATTGTTATTCCTGATTTTGCGAGCCTGTTCACTTCCACACGAGCATTGTATTCCAACTTGCGCAGATTGATTTCCAGCTTTGGATAATTCATTCCATTGATCTCCTGCATGATATATAAATAGGTCCTATCCTTTCTCTAGCTGAGAATCATTTCTTAAAGGACACGCGGATTTTATTACAATAAAATATCTCTTCCGCCAGGAGGATTTGTAAGCTCTCCTGTGGTGATTGAGACCAACCAAGTCTGGCTGTCATTCACTAAAAACGTTTCATAACCAAACCTTCAATCCAAAGGAGGTAGATCGATGCCCATTCGCTGGGCATCATCCTTCATGATGCTCATCAGTGCTTTGAGCGAATCGTCCGGCAGCGGTTCCACTGTGTAGGAACTCGTGATTCTCTCGACTTCCTCGCACGCCCGATCCCAGGCGCTCTTTTTCCCTTGAGTTGTCCAGGCATCATATGTATCGCGGTCAATCACCGAACCGGGCCGATACAGTTCCTCACGAAACCACCGAAGCGTCTCTTGCGAAGTCAAAAAATGTTTACCATCGTAAATATCCCCGTATAGATCGCCACCCAATCGATCTCCCCGGGCTTCGATACCTCTGACCAGTCGGAGAGCCATGCCGCAGATCTCGTTATCCAGAACGAGTTTTTCCAGACTCTGACTGCTCTCGAAATCCAGCATACCCGGACCGGAGATGACGTTCGCACCCGCTAGAGCCGCAACGAGCGCTCCCATTCCTGTCTCCAATCCCGCCTGAGCGTCGACGATTTTAGCGTCGGAAAGTCCCATATAGGCATGAGTGTGAAGCCCCAGATGTTTCCCGATCTGCACATGAGCAGCATCGATCATCATCGTCTCCACGGCTCCCATGGGTGTCGTTCCTTTCCGCATATCAAACGCCGAGGGAGAACCCCCAAAAATGATAGGCGATCCCGGGTGGGCTAACTGGTGAATGACAATCCCACTCAGGTTTTCGGCAGTCAATTGCACCAATGCGCCGGACAGCGTTACCGGAGATGTGGCTCCGGTCAAGGGCATAGACACCAGTTCGACGGGAATCTCCGCCTTGGATGCATCGATGAGATCCTGACAGGTCAAGTCGCTCCATTTCAAGGGCGGTGAGGGGCAGCAGTCAAAAATTGCCAGCGGCTTCTCTCTAAGCGCTTTTTCACTCCCCCGGACTGCCACCAGCATATCTTTCATGATCTCAAAACTCCCCAAAACAAAAGTACCAGTCACTACCGGTTTCTTGCTGAACTGCAGCCCGATGTATAACCGATACCTGTCTTGCATGGCTCTGGGGACATCGGTGGAAATCATCTCTGTACTCTGTGCCGCAATGTTGGGGAGGGCATCGATCAATGTCGCAAAACGGATGAGATCTTTGGTTACCGGATCTCTTTCTTCCAATGTAACCGGGTCCAAAATCGTCAAAGCTCCGGAGCCCGGATCAAAGTGAATCGCATCACCTTCCAGATTCATCGCCAGATCGCCGCTGCGGTCATACACTTTGATGGAATGCGGCATGGTTTTCAGGGACTCTTCGACTAGGTTTTCCTTGAACAACACCGTTTGCCCTTTACATTCGCATCCTGCGTCTGCTAGAAGCCGTAACGCTTCATCGTTCTCTATGAGCACGCCTGTTTTCCCCAGAACATCCAATGCTTCAGAAACAATCTGACCGATGAACGATTCAGACAGCATTTCCAGCTTTGGTCTCCTCGTTTCTAACATTGTTTCCTCCTTCACCATTATATATCATGCATTATTCGGTATATCGTACATTATTTTTGACAAAAAGTTTGGAGTTTTCTTCTCTTATGCTGTGGAGTGAACTTCTATTCTTATTGAGAGAGTGATTTTTGCAGTTGTTTGGCTTTGGACACATGCTGTTGGGATTCCTGGTATCTCCCTAATCTATTATAGAGATCAGCCAGAACAAAGTGGGCGAGAACAGTTGTCTTTAAATCAGGGGTTAGACTGATTCCCTTCTCCGCCATTTGGGCTGCCTCGTTGAGATCCATTCCAGTGTCCATATAAGCTTTTGCCAAAAAGACATAGGCACTGCCATATTCTTCATTTTTCTGGATAGA
>WTAW01000367.1 GCA_013139435.1 Candidatus Aminicenantota bacterium
CCGGGCATGGGCCTCTATATACGCCAGCTCTTTCTCCGACACAAACCCGTCACTGTAATTGTAGTTGGTCTCTGTAGAGGCGTATTTGATGCGGTTTTTGGCCCAGAGTTTTCCGATCTGGATCGGAGTAAATATGTGTGGATACTTCTTCTCACCAGGTAACATTCTTAAACTCCTTCACTGATATATATTATCGAATAAAACGGTATTTTGACGTTGATCTCTGAACTCGGATTCGCTCCATCATGTTTACTATGGTAGAGAGTATAGAAAGATTATATTGAATTCAATCGATTTTACAAGGAAGTTGGGGAGTCATTCGTCGGCATCCTTATTTTTCACGATTACTGTTCGTTCAATCTTTACGGAAGAACAGGGAAGCCGTTCCGTCTCCATTAAATTTCAGCCTCAGCCTTTCTCCAAAAGAGTACTCCTCATCACAACTTTGATGTCCTCCCAGCAACGACATCTTCAACTCGAGGATTGAGGTTTTTGAATCTATAAGGAAATTGTTTTAAAAAAAAGGTTGCTTATTTAACGAAAGTGCCTTATCATTTAATAAGCGACATGCTTATTTAACGATCATTAAACAGCGAGTGAGGAGATGAAACGCGGAATTTCGGGACGATATGAAGCGTCCAATGTTGGGGGCGAGGTAGTCCGGGCCTTCATCCCTGATCCTCTGCCACCCCATCTGCCGCTTGAACTCACCAACTCGCGTCAGCGTCTGCTGGAACGAGCAACCCTGGCCTTGGGCAGACTGGATAGCATCACACTTTTGCTTCCCGACCCGAATCTCTTCCTTTATTCTTATGTACGTCGTGAAGCGGTACTGTCCTCACAGATCGAAGGCACACAATCCTCCCTCTCAGACCTGCTGCTGTTTGAGCTTGATCAGGCGCCTGGAGTACCTTTTGATGATGTTGTGGAGGTCTCCAATTATGTCGCAGCCCTGGAACACGGCGTTGCACGGCTGCGCGAAGATTTCCCGCTCTCCAACCGGCTTATCCGGAAAATGCACGAAAAGCTGCTCTCCCGTGGGCGAGGCAGTGAAAAACCACCAGGCGAATTCCGCCGCTCTCAAAACTGGATCGGTGGAACCCGGCCCGGTAACGCTCATTTTGTTCCGCCGCCGCCGACACATGTCGAAGACTGCATGGCTCAATTCGAGCGGTTCATTCATGACGAAGACATACCTTATCCCACATTAGTTAAAGCGGCGCTGGCGCACGTGCAGTTTGAGACAATCCACCCGTTTCTTGACGGTAACGGCCGCATCGGCCGTCTGCTCATCGCGCTGCTGCTTCATCATAGCGGGGTACTCTCGCAGCCATTGCTCTACTTGAGCCTATATTTCAAACAGCACCGGGCTGAGTATTACCGCCTGCTCGATCTTGTGCGTTCAGACGGTGATTGGGAAGCCTGGCTCGAGTTCTTTCTGGAGGGTGTGGAACAGACGGCGACCGGCGCTGTGCAGACCGCCCAACACCTCGTCAAATTATTTAAGGAGGATGCTTTCCGCATCCAGGAGCTCGGACGGATCGCAGCCACTGTATTGCGCATCTTCGATGCCTTGCTTTCACGCCCCATCCTAACCTTGAAGGAAGTATGCAACCGCACGCGTATTTCGTTTCCTGCTGCGGCAAAAGGCATGAATGCCCTCATCAAACTTGGCATTGCGAGAGAGCTTACCGGGCAGCAACGCAACCGCGTGTTCGCATACGACCGCTATCTTGCCATTCTGAACGAGGGAACTGAGCCGCTATGACCGGGCAACCGTTGATTTCATGAACAACAGTGAGCAATGTTTGCCAGCTTAATGTCGAAGCACACCGGTTGGATAAGGCGATTAGGAGGAATGTGACCATCGATTGGATAATAAGAGAAAATGTGAGGGCGCAACTGCGAGTCCTTGTCAAGAGGATTCTGCGGAAGTATGGCTATCCGCCGGATAAGCAGGAAAAAGCCACACAAACAGTGCTTGAACAGACCGAGGCACTGTCAGAAGAATGGGCAGTGGCGTGATAATGAAACTCCTATATTTATATAGTGAATTCCATCGAATTTGCATGGGATGTGGTTTCAACTTGACTTCAAATTATCCCTAAGATATAAGTTCATTAGCGGAAAATCACAGTAGCAACTTGAGAAACCGCAGACAGTTTTTTAAGGAGGAAGGAAGAGGTTGAGACCCCAAGTCGTGCTCAGTGTGGAGCAGGCCCTCACCATGACCTATGCCACACTCCGTTTCAAACATCTGGGCTGGCGGATCATCAAACTGGAGCCCACTCCAGTGCTAGGCCGAAAGTCCAGAGGAGATCCCAACCGGTACATCGGCCGGCCAGCTGCAGGCGAGGATCGCCACAGCTATTTTGTGGCCCCGAACCTGGGAAAAGAGGCCATAGCCATCGACCTCAAGCGGGAAGAAGGGCAACAGTTGATGAAGCGCCTGATCCAAGGACTCAAAATCGATGTGTTCTGCACAAACACCATGCCAGCAAGACACACGCGATTGGGCATCGACTACGAAACCCTACGGAAAGAGAAAGAGGACCTCATCTGGTGCAGCATCTCTGCCATGGGATTGGCCTACCCTGATGTGCCTGGATATGACCCTGTATTGCAGGCCCTTTGTG
>WTAW01000222.1 GCA_013139435.1 Candidatus Aminicenantota bacterium
TTTCCCATTATTTACAACATCAGAAACAGCAATAGACTCTTTCTCATTATCTACCCGGATAAGACGGATATCTGGCAAGTATTCTGTAAACACGATTCCTTCTAAAGCTTCGGCTTTGTTGTAAACGGACCGAGGGTCGAAGGATATTTTATGCCTATCTGTACTGAATGGCATAAACCGATCAGACTGAATTTCGTCCAACTTGAATCCCACCAGCACAGGCACGGTCTTACTGTCGATCTCCAGCCTCTCTTCATGGGTCAAGAACTCTTCCGTTGAATTGTTCGAAAACACAATAGTGACATTAAATATGCCGGGTATGACAGGAACAAAACCAGAGAACATGACCTTTTTTTCACTGAGTGCCTGCTTCTCCAAATTATCGAGCTTAAATTCTATATTTTTCTCCTGTTGGTATATCGTTTTCCCTTCCAGGTCTGCAACCCTCAAGTTGAGATTGAATTTTGCGGAATGGAGGTTATCTGCGATTCTCAACAAGTGAATGGTTTCGGGTAAAATGGAGTAATTCAAGAATGTATACCCTCTGTTCTCACTCAAGGCAATGGATACGTTTCCCGGCATATCCTTAAAAGAATAAGTCACATCGACAACACCATCGATGGATTGGAAACTCCGGAGATAGGTGTCAGAGGCCTCTTTTTCTGGAAGCGTGTAGATCTGAGCGAAAACATGGCTGGATGAAGTGGCTGAGGCGGGCATATATGGACTGCCTTCCCCAGGGATGACAGACAGTGTCGCGTCTGCAAGCTCGATGTAAGTCTTCCTCAACTCATTGTAAGCATATCTGGGCTCTTCCCAACCAACTCTCTGACCAGGATTGAGAATGTCCATCGCAGTGTCCATTCCGGGGTAAAACAATCGGTATCTTCCAGAATTTTCACGCTTGTAAAACAAAAGATTTATAACTGGCGGAAGACCGTGTCGTCCTTCTCCATAATAGACCCATAGCTCAGAATCGACAACCTGTGTTCCCCCCGTATAGGAGTTTCTTTCTTTCGGTTCCCCCAAGATCATGTATATTCTGCCTCGATCGCTCCTTGTCCCACCCAGGAATCTGTTTACATAATTGAGCCGTTTATAATACTCCAATTTGTACTCATTCTGGCGTGTTTCTGGATCTGAGTCTCTGACGTTCCAAAACGAGTTAATAAACCTCATCCGGTCTTCTTCTGTTTTCAGATCCTCGAAAACAGTTTTTTCCGCTTTCGTGATGATGGGCTCCACCTCTCTGAGCCATTCTTTGGCAGCATCCTTCCTTTGTGCATGAAGCGGTAAACACATCAACAAGAGAAAAAGACAAAAAATGAATCGGAAGACAGTCTTCGTACTGTTCATATCAACTCGCACTAGATTTGTGATCGACTCTTTACAGCGCTTCGATAAAGGCGCGTTTCTCGTCTTTGATCACATTGAGGACCACGTGCGTCATGACCCTCTCAATATGGGGGAGATTGAGCTTTGTTTTTAAAAAATTGTCGAGGTCGCGCCGCTTTTTGAAGAAACACACAAGGATCGCATCCCATTCGCCTGTGAGATCATAAATCTCTCTCACTTCTGGATATTTGACGACCTTATCATAGACACTGTAAAGCTTTCCTTGACTGATTCGCATGGCAATGAGGGCTGTGAGCGTGAAGCCAAGAAGTTCTTCATCCACAGCCGGCACATATCCTTGGAGGAGTCCACTTTTTTCCATTTTTTTTACGTTGTTGTAAATGGCGGTTGTAGACGTACCCACTTCCTTGGCAACCTCTCGAAAGCTCTTTCTCGCATTCTCATTCAGGGATTTTAATATCTTTTTTTCCAGTTCACTGATCATATTGACCTCTCCGGATAAATTTAACACAAACTTTATAATCTGTATAGATTACCTGGCCTTTTCACGACAGATGGACTTAAAATACGTCTATATAATAGCAAGCTTCAACTTAAAAGTGAAGAGAATCCTGCCACAGACAGAACTCTATTTTATAACGTGCCACTGGTGTTCTTGTGGCCTGGCCAGGTATAACAAACCGTCCTCCGTAAAGACAGAGATCTGCCCGATCCCTAATTCGAGACCATCCTTCCAACCCGGTACCACCACACGGGTATGCGGTTCGAACGCATAAAGAGTATTGTAGTGGAGTTTGTGATCATTAGTGACGATGGATGTTGGGTAATACCCGGGTCCAGAGGTCATCCCAGCCACATAGGTCTTGTGGTCGAACATGTACCCCCCTTGGAGAAACCGCCGGATGAACATCGGAGGAGGATGAAACCCCAATTCCGACTCGATGATCCCCTCTTCCCGCGGGATCTTATTGGACGCGGCGACGATCTCTTTCCCAGTTCGCCCGACCTTAAATTCCTTCCGGAAAAGATCTTGAATCCGGTTGACCTTCCGCAATGCTTCTTTCAAGGCTTCAGGGACATCGGTTTCGCCTTTCTTTAATACATACGCATGCTGATGTGAATCGGTGACCAGACCTAGAAGGAAGAGGTCTGTGTCACAGCTCACAACATCACCGCGTCTGATTACGACATTCACTCCGTTGCGCGTCCGGCCCATGTGAAAATATTCCGGAGGGTTGTCATACTTGGCCAGGTTTTCATCGTTTCTCTGGACACTGATCGAGGGATGGTTTTCTGTCTCCAGACCCAACTCCAGGTATTTGTGGCGAATCCACCAATTTAAATCATCTGTAGTGGTCACATCGGGAGTTATGACTCTGTTCGAATACGCTTCGGCGATCACTTCATTGGCGATTCTCTGCACGTGGCTGTACACACTGGTCATCTCAGGGCTCATGGTCTCCAGCCATCGGACACCCAGAGTCCAGGAATTTATGGATCTGGCCGTATATTCTTTCCCAAGAGCTTTCAGCATGTCTTCATTATTGTGCTGACCGATGGCGATTTTCTTGGGATCCCGTTCCGCCACAAGTTTTGTGATGTGAGGATAATCCTTGGGTTCCACATATTCGATCTTTTTGCCGGTGTCATAAAACATCATGAACTTGGGGATTCGTTGAGAAAGTGGCGATACATGTTGGCTTGGATAGGCCATCCCTTCATGATTGGCTGGTAACAGCAGAGTGTAAACAGGTCCTTCGTTGTTGTAATACAAATCGGCTTCATTGTTCCGGACGATCCACATGTCAACCCCCTGCTCGCGCATCGCCATAGGAAGAACATTCTCTTTCTTCCAGTCCCACCATTTCTGCATCAGTTTGACTCGCTCCCGCATCGGCAAAATATTCTTGCTGTCTTCGATCGGAATGATCTGCGCCCACGCCTTTCCTCCAAAACCCAATACCATGATTATTAGACAAAATGCACTCGATAATCTTGTAAGTTTCATAGTTTCACTCTCCTTTTTTATATATGACCCATTAATTAGATTTTGTCCACCTTTTTTCATTGAAACACTTCATATTTTCGTGGAATTGGAAAATAAGTTTAAATTTTCATTATTTCACTTTGTTTTTTTGTCTTGTTTAACTTGATAGGATTTACTATTCTAAAAGATGATTTTCTCAAGGAAAATTCTATTCTCATGTTAGGAGTACTCTCCGATGGAAAAAGAGGAACGTCAAGCCAAAAAAGCAGCCGAGATCGAACAATCAGGGAAGATAAGCATGAACCGTCGGCAATTCATGAAAATGGGTGCAGCGGCAACTGCTTCTGGGGCGCTGATGAGCGTGACAGGACATGCCGCCCCCAGCAAAAATCTTGCTACAAAAACTGCTTCGCCTTCAGTCTCTTTGGGCACCAAAGACAATCCTCTTCGGATAACGGATAAATGCAAACGAATGCCGCAAAAAAACACGATCTTTTCGCGTCAGCTCTGGGACTTTGAGTTCGTCCAGAAAGTCGAATCATCCGTCGATAGAACGAGCCTCGATGAACTACGGAAAAACAAAGGTTGGACAGGGCTGGATGAAGCTCTGGACGAGGCGGCCTGGGCTGTGGACCATAAATTCGCCTCAGGAAGTGAAGGTGGGCAGCCCCATTCGATGGCTTATGCTTGGGATGAACATGTGCGGAGGCAAAAAGTCACTTTTAAGGATGCAGCCGATGCAAGTAAAAAAATCAAAAAAGCGGCCAGATATCTTGGAGCCAGCCTTGTCGGCATCACAGACTACAATCCCCTTTGGACCTATTCCGAACTGATCAAAGAGAAATTCGAAGGTGAATCTGGACAAGAGGGGCCACCTAAATACGAGATCTTCATTCCCGAATTCCCCTTTGTGCCGAAATCCGTTGTGGTGATGGCCGTTGAGATGGATTACAGGACGATCGCTCTTTCCCCCTCTTCACTCGAGGGTGCGGCCACGGGACTGGGGTATTCTCACATGTGTGAGGTCGGATACTCGGTGGCAACATTTATACGTGCACTAGGCTACAGGGCATTTGCCAATGGAAACGATGTCTCCTTAAGCGTTCCTTATGCAATAGCTGCGGGTTTGGGCGAATTAGGACGTCATGGAATGCTGATCACGCGGGAGTATGGCCCCCGTGTGAGATTGGTCAAAGTCTTCACCGAACTTGAGCTAGTACCCGACCCGCCCAAGGCTTTTGGAGTCTGGGAATTCTGTAAAAACTGCAAGCGTTGTGCAGATGCATGCCCTTCTAAGGCGATTTCCGACGGAGAGCCCACGCTCGAGGGAAATACGATCTCCAACAATCCGGGAGCCCTGAAGTGGTATATCGATCCGGAGAAATGCATCCAGTTCTGGAGAGAGAACGGATCGGATTGTGCCAATTGTATTACAGCTTGCCCATACAATAAGCTGGCCACATGGCCCCACCGGCTTTCAACCTCTGTAGCAGCTCTCCCAGTGGCTCCTCTTCACAGCTTTCTGGCACAGTTGGACGGGCAGGTGGGATTCGGAAATATCGATAACAAAAAAGGAAATGTTTCCTTTTGGGATGAAGATTAGAAGGAATTCTCTCTCTCGAATAAATAAGGCAACCTTTCAGTTTCTTTTGTATGGACCGTTTCCCAAACGGTCCGTTCAGGGATTGGATCCGCGTAACATCTTATCTGAATTATTCACGGACCGAGGTCGCTGCAAAGGTGAGGCGGTGGCCTACGAAGCTGTAGTGAACTACCGCGAGCAGGCCACAACGAAGGCTTTGTAGTGAGATCGGTTCGCCCGAAGGGTAAAAATAATTCAGATTAATAGCCTGGGATTTGGTTAGGAAAATAATCCTCGCAGGTTCCCTCTCGGTATACATCCAGCGTCGTGCAGTGCAGGGCACCACCCAAAGGGATCACTGTTTCATAAGGAATAGGGATCACCTCAAACCCGAGCTTATCCAGCTGCTCGCAATACGCTGTCTCGTGTGCTTCTACACAGACAGTATTCGGGCCTAGCGAGAAGGTGTTCATCGAGATCCACGACTTGGTATTATAATCT